>JBEPVV010000317.1:0-2970 GCA_041690795.1 Gemmatimonadota bacterium
CATCGTGGCGCTTTTCCCGCCGCACCTCTACTCGCGCTCCCGCGATCACGGGGCCGCCACCGCCGCCGCGCTCAGCGCCGCCGACGTTGCCGTCGTCACCGATGTCTACGGCGCTCGCGAGCAGCCACTGCCCGGCGTGACCGGCCAGCTGATCGCCGATGCGGCCCGCGCCGACGAAGTCCACTATCACGCCGACCGCACCACGCTGGTCGACGCGGTGGCGGCGTGGCTGCGCGACGGCGACGTGCTGCTTACCCTCGGTGCCGGTGATGTGACGCTCGTCGGGCCGCAGGTTCGCGCCACGCGGACGGTATTGTGAAGGTGCGCTACCGGCCGTCGCGGCGCCTGATCGCGGCTGCGCTGGCCGCTATGGTATTGGTTACCATAGTAATCACGCTGCCTCGCGTCGCGCGGGGAATGAAATTTTTCCGGGTGCGTCAGGTGGAAGTCGTGGGCTGCCGCTTTCTCGACCAGGCCGACGTCGCCGCACGACTCGGCCTTCGTCGGGATGCCAGCATCTGGGACGCGCTGCCCCCGATCCGCCGCGCCGCGGCCGCCATTCCCGGCGTCATCCAGGTATCGGTCGAACGGCGCCTCCCGGGCACGCTGCGCGTGGTGATCCACGAAGCGACGCCGGTGGCGCTGGTGGCGGTCGCCGACCGTCTCACGCTGGTAGATTACCGCGGACATGTGCTGCCGTTTGATCCGACCCGGTTGCCGACGAGTCTTCCGGTCGCCACCCGTGACACCGCCACCGCCGTACTGCTGGGACGCCTGCTATTGACCGATCCTCTGTTGTATACCCTCGTCGAATCGGCCTACGCCGATCACGGTGACGTGGTGCTCGAGCTGGGACCGCAGCGCATCCGGATGCGTCCCGGAGCGGACCAGGATGCCATCCGCGCCGTCACGATCGTGCGCGCCTACCTCGCCGCCCACCATCGCGACTGGCTGGAGATCGATGGGCGCTATCTGGGGTGGGTCTTCGTGACCAAGACCGCTGCCGTCAAGAAGACTGCTGCGTGAGCGTGCCCGTCCAGCGGCTGGTCGCAGCCATCGACCTCGGCAGCAGCAAGATCACAGGCATCATCGGTGAGGTCACCGGCGACACGCGTTCGTGGGGTTTGCGGATTCTCGGCGTGGGGGTCGAAGAATCGACCGGCATCCGCCGAGGCGCCATCCGCGACTTCGAGGAAACCGTTCGCGCCGTTACGCGCGCGATGAAAGCAGCGGAACAGATCGCCGGCCTCGAAGTGGGAACGGTGTACTGCGGCGTGTCGGGCGTGCATATCGCGGAGCGGATCTCGCACGGTGTCGCGAGCATCCCGGGAAGCGAAATTCGCACCGTTGATCTTGCGCGCGTCAACGACGTTGCCTGCGCCATTTCATTCGGCCAGGATCAGGAACTGCTGCACGCGATTCCGCACGACTACCGCGTCGATGGACAGGCTGGCCATGCCGATCCGATCGGCATGTCGGGCGAGCGGGTCGAGGCCGAGGTCTATCTGGTCACGGCGCGGTCGAGCGCCCTGGCACACGCGCGCAAGGCGGTCGAAAAAGGCGGCTGGCACGTAGGCGAATTCGTACTGGAGCCGTTGGCCGCATCGCTCGCGGTGCTGACCCCGGACGAGCGCGAGGCGGGGGTGGTGCTCGTCGAACTTGGCGCGGGGAGTACCTCTGTCGCCATCTTTCAGGGTGGCAAGCTCCGCCATACGGCGGCGCTGCGATTTGCGGGCGGTCACGTGACCTCCGACCTGGTGCATGGGCTGCAGATTACCCAGGCCGAGGCTGGGCGGATCAAGGAGCAGTACGGCAGCGCCTACGAGGCGATGGTGCCCGAGGTCGAGGTGATCGAGCTGGCGGCGGCCGCAGGACATTCGGCCCGCCATGCGCCTCGCAAGCTGGTCGCCCACATCATGGGAATGCGTTTTCAAGAGGTACTTGAGCTGGCGTTCGACGAAGTGGCCCGGGCCGGCTGGGTGATGGCGGGCTTGCCGGGTGGGGTCGTCCTCTCTGGGGGCGGAGCGGCCACTCCGGGGATGGTGGAGCTGACGCGAGACGTCTTCGCCGCGCCCGTGCGCGTGGGAGTGCCTGCGGCTGGTCTGCGTGGGCTGGTAGACAGGGTGGCCTCACCGGGCCTCGCGGTTCCGGTGGGACTTGCCCTCTGGGGCGCACGGCAGGTGGCGACCGGATCCGGCTTTGGCGCTGCCGGCAAGTCGTCACCCGCCGTCGAGCGGGTGCTGGGCCCGGTGAAACGATGGTTGCAGGACTTTTTTTGACCGCCTCTCGGGGAGGCTTGGCATGACAGACATGGTCTTCGAACTGGAAGAGCAGCCCGGGCAGAACGCCCGGATGAAGGTGGTCGGCGTCGGCGGCGGTGGTGGTAACGCCGTCAACCGCATGATCGAGGAGTATCTCGCCGGGGTCCAGTTCATCTCGGTCAATACCGATGCTCAGGCATTGTCCGGTTCACGTTCCGACGTCAAGGTCCAGATCGGGAAAAAGCTGACCCGCGGACTGGGCGCGGGTGCCCGGCCTGAAATCGGTCGGCAGGCGATCGAGGAGAATCGGGATGAGGTCCTCGAGCATCTCCAGGGTGCCGATCTTGTCTTCGTGACCTGTGGCATGGGGGGCGGCACCGGCACCGGTGCAGCGCCGATCATCGCCCAGATTGCCAAGGACATCGGCGCGCTCACGGTGGGCATCGTGACCAAGCCCTTCCTCTTCGAGGGTCGGAAGCGGATGAAGCAGGCCGAGATGGGAATCGCCGAGCTGCGCCGCAACGTCGACACGATGATCGTGGTGCCCAACGAGCGGTTGCTGGCGGTGGTGGGGAAGGGGATTCCCTTTCAGGACGCGCTCAAGAAGGCCGACGAAGTGCTGTTGAACGCCACGCGGGGCATCGCGTCGCTGATCACCAGCGCCGGGATCATCAACGTCGACTTTGCCGACGTGCGCACGGTGATGCAG
>JBEPVV010000318.1:0-2965 GCA_041690795.1 Gemmatimonadota bacterium
GGACACCCGATAGAGTCCGGGCTCTGCCCGACGACGGCAAGCGCTACGAGACCGTGCACGGCGAGCTGCTGGTGACACCGGCGCCGACTTCGCGACATCAATTCGTCGTGGGAGAGCTTTTCCGTGCACTGGCGGATTACTGTGACGCGACGCGCGTGGGAAGAGCGTATATGTCTCCCGCTGACGTCTCGCTGTCGCCCGATTCGCTTGTGCAGCCGGATGTGTTCGTCGTACCGATGCGAGATCCAGACATCGGGTGGACGAGAACTGGGCGTCCCCTGCTCGCAGCCGAGGTGCTCTCGCCCGGCACCGCGCGAGCCGATCGCTTTACCAAACGCCTGCATTACCAACGAGCCGGCGTGCCGATGTACTGGATTGTCGATGCCGAGGCGTGTGAGGTGGAAGTCTGGCTGCAGGACGCCATCGCGCCGGTCATCGAGCGCGTCGCGTTGACATGGAGTCCGGGCGGGAATGGCGAGCCACTGCGGCTGCCGTTGGAGCGGCTGTTTCGCTGAGAAGTGGCTGGATGCGCCAGCAGCACGGCTCCGCCTTTGAAGGCCACCCCATTCACGTGGCAGGTCGTTGTCTCGGTCACATCTCCTTCGCTGGAACTTCCGGGCGCCGAACTCACCGACCGGTCCCACCTATGCGAAAGCCGGCATCTCAATCGGATGCCGGCTTTCCGTTCGTGACTGCGCGCAACGCCCCACGTCTGTTTCTGCTAAACTTTGCGGCTTCTGCTAAACTTTGCGGCGACGGCGTGCCAGTCCCGCCATGCCGACCAGGCCTGAGGCGAGCAGCGTCATCGTCCCCGGCTCAGGGGTCGTGCTGGCGGGAACTGCGTTCCCCCATGAAACGTTATCGAACACCGGACCCCATGCGCCGTCCTCGATGTCGACAGTGAGCCCGTTGAAGCCCGCCGCGCTGATGATCCCGAAGAATTGCAGGTTTGGATAGTTGGCGGCGTCCGCTCCCGGCACCGAATACGTCGCGCCGTTCGACAGGCCGAGCACGTTAGAGCTGCCATCGCCGAAGAAGTTCTGGCCATAGTCAAAACCGACGGCGTAGAACGAGCCGGGCAGCGTCACGATCATCTGGTTGAAGTCGTTTTCCGGATCCTGCACCTGGGGAGAGAAGATCGCGCCCGAGCCCCAGCCATATGCAGTGCTCGCCGGGTCGTCGATGACGAAGGAGGCGAAGATCTGCGCGTCGAATGTTGCGCCGCTGATGGAGAACGGACCATTCGCGCAATTCGAGCCGCATGACCCCAGAGGCACCGATGAGAAATCGACCGTGGTAGGCGCGCCGTTCAGTGCGGCAAGCCAGCTGGCCCGTGAGGTGAACGTCTGTGCCCGCGCAGAACTCGCGCTGAGACCGACGAGCACGCCGAGCAGGCATATCGAGCGAACGAAACGCATGACATCACTCCATGAAGCGGTGGGTGTCGGTACGGGCGACGACTGTCGTCTCGCAAGTCGGGTGCCCGCAAACGCAGGTGCGGCGCTGCGATCGCCGTAGTGCACACGAATCGCAGGACTCCGGAAACACCAGCGCACAGCTTCCGGAAAGTGAGGCTTGCTGTTCACGGAGCGTGGTCCGTGTCTGGGCCCAAGCGCACCGGTCGCATGTGCGACTGCTCTTCACGCAGGCGGTCGGCTGGGGTCGATCCATTCGCACCGGACAGTGGCGCTGCGTTGATGTCGGCTAGCCACCGGCACAATTGCCGAGCCGCATCGCCCGCGTCGGCGAACCGTCGGTCCTTGAAGAATTTTCCCTTCAGCCAGATCGCGATGCTGTCCGACGCGCCGTTCGGTCCGTCGCGATGACGCCAGCAGACGTCGAGACCGACGCCGAGTTCGAGGGCCATCGCAGCCACGGCAGGATTCCATGCGGCGACTGTCCCTGGCCGACAGTCGCTGCGCGCCACGACGCGCGGCCGGTCGAACACCGCGAGCAGCGGCACGCCGCCTGCACGCTGGAAATGGCGGCGCGTTGCGTCGATCAACGTGTCGACCTGCTCGTTGCCAATGATCGAGGCCGTCACCCAGCGAGACCAGGTCAGCCGCGTGGCAAAGAAGTAGAGGCGACCGCTGGAGCCGTCGTTGTATCGCACGATGACGGGGGCAAAGTCGTGCTGGGTCATCTGGCCGGCGGCCGGCGGGAATGGCAGGAGCTGCTGCGTCCGCCTCGGGCGGAGTTCGTGCACCAACTCGTAGAGCGCGCTCTTCGCCCCGTCGTACCCGGCCACCTTTGCCCGACGGAGCAGCTCAACGCTCTGCAATTGCGGGTCGTCCGCCAGCCAATGCTGCAGCGTCGCCAGGAACGGCTCCGCCTTCGACGGGCGGCCGATTCGGAGTGGGGCATGAACGGCGGGGTTCATCGCGACAACACCGCCTGGTTTCCGGAACTCCACGCATCCCTTTCCGGAAAGCTGCTGCACAAGGCGCGGTCCCCAGACTCGTGGACTGGATGACAGGTGGGGATGTCGCGTCGCGTTGCAGCGTCGCGGCAACAGTCGATCGCGGCGCTGGCGCCACGATTCAGGGCGAGGAACGACGTTGAAGTAGTCACTTCCCTAAAGGCGCAATTTCCGGTCGCCGCGGATCATCGGGGTCGCCGTCACGCCACGGTGATCGGCACCCGCTGCCGGGCGTTGTTGGCGTAGCCCCTGACATTCCACGACGCCTGCAGGTCAGGCGGCTGGTCGACTCCGGAGTCGTCGGCCGCGCGGACCACCAGCTCGTGCCGGCCGGGTTCAAGAGCCACCACCGCCTCCCAGAAGGTCCATGCCCAGCGCCCTTCCGGGGCACGCATGGTCGGCGAGATCCACGCATTCCCGCCGTCGACGGACAAGTACACCGCGGTGACTGGCCTGCCGCCAGCACCCATCGCCCAGCCGCGCACGCAGACGTCGCCGCGCCGAAGCCGCTGCCCGGGTGACGGATCGAGAATCACCGAATTCAAC
>JBEPVV010000319.1:0-2954 GCA_041690795.1 Gemmatimonadota bacterium
GCACTCATCTACGTGAATCAGGGTCTTCCCTCTGATTATGCAACGCTCGACTCCCTCGGCGTCTCGGTGCGCGGCCGAATCGCGATCGTACGCTACGGCGGATCGTTTCGCGGCATCAAGGCTCGCGAAGCCGAGTCGCACGGAGCGATCGGGCTGCTGATCTACTCGGATCCGCGCGACGATGGCTTCGTCGCCGGGCCGGTGTATCCCGAAGGTCCGATGCGTACCGCCCAGGAAGTGCAGCGCGGATCGATCTACAATGGCGACGGTGACCCCACGACACCCGACTGGCCGTCGACGATGAATGCCCGGCGCGTTCGCGAGGACTCGCTCGACGTGCCCCACATTCCGGTAGTTCCGATCGGCTACGGCAACGCCGAAATCCTGATGAAGGAGATGCGCGGACTCGGCGTGCCGGGTGGCTGGCAGGGCGGGATGAAGTTCGACTATCACGTCGGCGACACGACGGTGATGGCGCGCGTCGCCGTTTGGCCGGAGCGTGGCCAGCGCGCATACAAGATGATCTACGACACCTTCGGGCGGTTGCGCGGAAGCGAGTTTCCCAATGAAATGGTGATCATGGGTGGTCATCGTGATGCGTGGGGACCCGGCGCCGACGACAACATTTCCGGCACGGTGAGCGTGATGGAGGCGGCGCGCGCGTGGGCCACGGCCGCCCGCGAGGGAATGCGTCCGCGGCGCACGCTGGTGTTCGCAACCTGGGACGCCGAAGAGTGGGGACTGGTCGGTTCCACGGAATGGGTGCAGCTGATGCGCGACTCGCTGCGCGCCAATGCGGTTGCCTACTACAACCAGGATGAATCGGCCGCTGGCCGGAGCTTTGGTGCAGGGGGCACCGCGTCGTTGCAAGGGCTTGTGCGCGATGCCACACGCAATGTCGAGATGCCGGGCGATACCGGCTCGATCTACAGCAAGTGGTCGCAGCGCCCGCGTGGCCGCCGGGGCAACGGCGGCGGACAGGCGGCGCCAGCCGAGCCTGCAATGGGCGACCTGGGCGGCGGCTCCGACTTCTCCGGGTTCTACAACTATCTCGGCATCCCGTCGATCGAGACGGGATTCGGCGGCCGGTCTGGCTGGTACCATTCGGCGTACGACACGTACACGGCGATGGAGCGTTTCGGCGATCCAGGGTATCTCAGCCATGCGGCCGAGGGTCGGCTGGCAGCGGTGATTGTTGCGCGCCTCGCGAACGCCGATGTGATCCCGTACGACTTCGCGGCGCTGGGAGGCTACCTCGCGACGCTCGCCAATCCGGCGACAGGTGCCCGCATCCGCGAGCCCAACCTGGCGAAGATCGCGACCGACCTCGGTGAGGTGTCCCGGGCCGCCACCGAGCTCCGGACGGCGGGACAGCGCTACAACGCCGAGCGTGACTCGGTGCTGGGGCAGGGGAAGGTCCGAACTGCCCGGCTGGCACAGACCAACGGCGCGTTGCGCCAGGTCGAACAGCGGCTGACGCGCCCCGAAGGACTGGTCGGTCGCCCATTCATGAAGAACCTGATCTTTGCCTCGGACCGGGACAACGGCTACGCCGACATTGCGCTGCCGGCAATCTCCGAAGCGCTACGGGACAACGATGTGGAAAGGGCCAGGCGAGAGGTGCACGACCTGGCGACCCGAATCCATGCGGCAGCGGCGCAGGTCGACGTGGCAAGGTCGGCGCTGGAGAAGAAGTAGGCTACAGCCTCGGCAACGTCACTCCGCGCTGCGCCTGATACTTCCCCTTCTTGTCGGCGTAGCTGGTCTCGCAGATATCGTCGGCGTCCGCTTCGAAGAAGAGCACCTGGCAGATCCCCTCGTTGGCATAGATCCGCGCGGGGAGGGGCGTCGTGTTGCTGATCTCCAGCGTCACGTGGCCCTCCCACTCGGGCTCGAACGGTGTGACGTTGGTGATCACGCCGCAGCGCGCATAGGTCGACTTTCCCACGCAGATCGTGAGCACGTTCCGCGGGATCCGGAAGTACTCGACCGACCGCGCCAGCGCAAAGGAGTTGGGTGGTACCACGCAGACGTCGCCCGTGAACTCCACGAAGCTCTTCTCGTCGAAGTGCTTGGGGTCGACGATCGCTGACAGGACGTTGGTGAAGATCTTGAACTCATTGGAAACCCGCATGTCGTAGCCGTAGGACGAGACGCCGTAGGAAATGGCGCCGGCGCGCACCTGGCCGTCGACGAAGGGCTCGATCATGGCGCGCTCGGCAACCATGCGGCGGATCCAGCGGTCGGATTTGATGGACATGAGGCCTAATCTAGCCGGGACCGACTCCGGTGACCTGCCGGCAGCCTGCGCGTTGAAATCACCCCTCGAATCCAATACTTTCCATGCGGTTGTGAAATATTTCACGAGGTGCCCAGGCGATGTTGCAGCCCTACATCCCGATCCTCCTGCTCCTGGTTTTCGTGGTCGCCAACGCGGTGCTGATTATCGGCGCTTCGACCTTTCTCTCCAGCTATCGTCCCACCCCTGTCAAGCGGGCCGCCTACGAATCGGGAATGCCGGTCATCGGCGATGCACGCGAGCGGTTTTCGGTCAAGTTCTACCTGGTCGCGAAGCTCTTCATCGTCTTCGACATCGAGACCGTGTTCATGATTCCATGGGCCGTCGCCTTCCAGCAGATGAAGGACTTTGCCGGCGTGTTGCTGCTCGAAATGCTGACCTTCGTGGTGATCCTGGCCGTCGGCTACATCTACATCTGGAAGCGGGGAGCGCTGCAATGGGATTGAGCCCGCTGCCAACTGCGGCGCCGATGACGCACGAATCGATTTCGCCCAACTGGGTGACGACGCGTCTTGACTTCCTGGCCAACTGGGGCCGCGCGAATTCGCTCTGGCCGATGCCGTTCGGTACCGCGTGCTGCGCCATCGAGTTCATGGCCACCGCCGCCGCGCGATTTGATATTGCGCGCTTCGGCATGGAGCGGATGAGCTTCTCG
>JBEPVV010000320.1:0-2952 GCA_041690795.1 Gemmatimonadota bacterium
CGACATAGCTCGATGGCGGTGAGGGCTCGTTCGCGAGCAACCGCTTGCGGGTCTCCATCATCCCTGCCGGCATGACTGGCTCCGCTTGGCCCTGTGGCGTTTGCGCACGATCGGGGGGCGAAATGTCAAGCTTGCCCTCCCGGCGAATCCTGCCGTGTTGATCGACGATCGTTCGAACTATAGTGCCAAGGTTCGAAAAGTCCGGGACAAACCTCATGCCCGACGACGCTATCCAGCCTCAGCTCGCTGAGCCTGGCGTCTCCATCGCCAGCGTGCGCGCAGCACGGCGCCGGCGCGTGGTGCTGGTCAGCGCCGCGGTGCTCGCCGCGTTCGCGCTGTGGGAGCTGTGCACCACGTTCATCGCCTACACCTCCGATGCCTACGTTCGCTCGGATCTGATCAGCATCGCACCACAGGTTACGGGCCGGATCATTTCGGTGCCCATCCAGGATAACCAGACGGTGCACACCGGCGATTTGCTTGCGGCCATCGATCCCGAGCCGTTTGAACTTGCGCTCAGCGCGGCACAGGCATCGCTGCGCCAGGCCTCCGCCCAAGCCGCGGCTGACAAGGACTCTCTCCACGTCACGGATGCGGAGCGGCAGGTCGCGGATGCTGCGCTGACCTATGCGCAGCAGACGATCCGTCGCGTGCAAACACTGGAAACCGACAGTGTCGCCTCGCGCGCCCAACTCGATGAGGCGAACGAAACGTTGCGCCGCGCCACCGGCGATGTCGCGGTGGCAGACGCCGCACTTGCGAGGGCGCAACAAATGCTTGCTGCGGATACCGCGGCGCAGGCGCGAGCCGAGGCTGAACTCGCGCTCGCGCAGTGGCGCCTTGATCGCACCAAGATCGTCGCCCCGGCAGACGGCACGATCAACAATCTCACGCTGCGCGCTGGCGACATGGGGCGCATGTCAGAACCCCTTATCGGCATCGTCGATGCACATGCCTGGCGAATCATCGCCAACTATAAGCAGTACTTCATCCCGAGCTTCGTGGTCGGTGGCACTGCCTGGGTCTGGCTCGACAGCCATCCGTGGTACTTCTATCGCGCTCGCATAGCCGGTGTTGGCCGCGGCATCAGCCGCTCGCCCGAGGCGCAAACATTGTTGCCCTACGTCGCCCCCACCACCGACTGGATCCGTCTGCAACGACGCTTTCCGGTAACCGTCGAGCTTGTCGATCCCCCAGCCGATCTCCAATTGCTGATGGGAGCTGATGCGCGCGTGTTGATCTTCCCATGAACGGCTCGATCACGCGCACGCTGCTCCAGGTCAGGAGCGCCTCGGCGGCTCTCGCAAGGGAACTTTCCACGCTATCGCTGACCGGTCCGCGCGCACACCGAGCAACCATGGCTGCCGCCGCCGTAGCCCTTTCGGTGCCGATTGGTTGCGCAATGAACCTGCCGGATGTGTGGTGGGCCGCCATCAGCGCGTTCATCTCGACAATGCCGACGCGCCCGGCCTCGGTCGAGAAGGGTCTGCTGCGACTTCTCGGCACGGCCGCTGGTGCTGCGCTGGCCTACGCACTGATCGGCTGGATTGCGTACGACCACGCGGCATGCTGTCTCGCGCTGTTCGCGGTTTCCAGCATCGCGATCTTTGGCATGGCCGTGAGTCCGCACGGCTACGCCTGGATGTTCCTTGGTGTCACCTTCACCCTTGTGGTGTTGGTGTCGTTGAACGATCCGTCTCAGGCGTTCAGCATCGCAATCTATCGCACGCTGGAAGTAGGCGTCGGCATCACCTGTGCGATCCTGGTCGCGACACTGCTGGCGCCTGACGCCGTCGGCGCCGCCGCGCCCGAACCGCCCGGCTGGCATGATCCTTTCGGTGCCCAATGGCCGGCCGTGACCTATGCACTGCGCAGCGGCATCGCGATCGCCGCGCTGCCAGTGATTTGGAACGCGTTCTACCTGCCTGGTGTAGCCACGATGGCTGCCACCGTGGCTGCCGTGATGGCAGTGCCGATGCTGCCCGGCCACACGCTCGATGATCCGGCACGCTTGATCGCAAAGGGCGCATATCGACTGCTCGGTTGCTTTGTCGGCGGCATCGCGGGTCTTGCGATGATTGCCTTTTCGCCGACACTCCTCGGACCGTGGCTTGTTCTGCTGTGCGGCGGTGTCTGGTTCTGCGCCTGGCTACAGGACAGTCCGACGGGAGCCGGATATGTCGGTACACAGGCCGCCATCGTCTATATAGTGACGCTCGTGCAAGGCGAGGGGCCACCGCTTAGTATTCTACCAGGCATCGATCGTTTCGCCGGGATCGTGTTCGGCATTGTCTCGCTGCTGCTGATCTCCCTGCTGTTGCGGCCAATCGCCGCGCGCGCTTATCAGAGTTGATGCAAGGAAACGGCCATGACTGTCGCTCAACTGCTCACACAATTCCGAGCCGCGCGCGTTGTGCCGGTGGTGCGCACACATGAAACACGCCACGCCGCCACAGCGGTGCAATGGTTGCGTGATGCCGGCCTGCGCATTTTCGAGCTGACCATGACGATCCCGGATGCGCCCGCGTTGATCCGCGACCTGGCGAGCGATCCCACCTTGCTCGTCGGCGCCGGTACCGTGCCCGACCGTGCCATGGCCGAGACCTGCCTCGCTGCCGGCGCGCGTTTCATCGTGGCCCCCTGGATTGACGCATCGCTTGCCGCACCGTGTCAGGCAGCAAACGCGGTGCTCATGCTTGGTGCGCTCACCCCGACCGAGGTGCGCGCCGCGCTGACCGCCGGCGCCGATGTAGTGAAGGTGTTTCCTGCATCATCGGTCGGAGGTCCGGCTCACATCCGTGCACTGCGCAGCGTGCTGCCGGACGTCGCGTTCTGTCCCACCGGCGGCGTAGACCCCGGCAACGTCGCCGCCTATCTCGCGGCGGGCGCTGCGTTTGTCGGCATGGGCGGCGCGCTGGTCGATGAGCGAAGTATCGCATCCGGCGACCGAGG
>JBEPVV010000321.1:0-2932 GCA_041690795.1 Gemmatimonadota bacterium
TGCGCCGCGCGGCTCCGGCGGCTTCGGCTATGACCCGCTTTTCTATTGCAACGAGCTCGGATCGACCTTTGGCGAAGCCAGCGCCGAGTCGAAACAGCTGGCGTCCCATCGGGCCCGGGCCGTTGATGACCTGAGAGGCAAGCTGTTTCGGGGCTGAAACGTTTCAACTTGCGCCGTTGACGTCCAGCACCTATGATCGAAGCAAGCGCGCTCAACCCTCATTTCTTCCGGCGTCAACTCCTGGAGACTCCATGTTCGAGACGCTTGTCCACGACCTGCGCTACACCCTCCGGATGCTGCGGAAGAGTCCGACGTTCACCGCTGTTGCGATCCTGGTCATTGCGCTCGGCAGCGGTGCCGTGACCACGATTTTCAGTGGTGCCAGCGCACTGCTGCTCCGGCCGCTGCCCGGCGCCGACCGCCCCGCAAGGCTGGTCGATATCGGGCGCACCGACACGCATCAGGGAAACTCCTACCTGAGCCCATCCTACCCCTTCTACACGCACGCGCGCGACGAATCGCACACGCTCAGTGGAGTGGCGGCGTGGACCCAGATGCAGCTCACCGTCAGCACCGGCGAGCAGGGAACTTCGGCCTTCGCCAACCTGGTGTCGGCGAATTACTTCGGCGTAATGGGAGTGCGACCGGCGATGGGCCGGTTCTTCGTGCCCGATGAAGACCACAACCCGGGCGCCCACGCGGTGGTCGTGCTCAGCGATGGCTTCTGGCGGCGCCGTTTCGGTGCCGACCCCCGCATGGTGGGGCGTTCGATTCTCGTCAACGGCGATCCCTACACCGTCGTTGGCGTCGCGCCGCCGAAGTTCAACGGCGTCTATCCCATCGTGCGCACCGACGTCTGGGTTCCGTTGATGATGGCACCGCAACTCCAGCACGATCCGCAGGAGCTGACCAGCGCGGGATCGGGATGGCTGCAGCTCTTCGGCCGACTCAAGGACGGCGTGTCGATCGCGCAGGCACGCGCTGATCTCGCCACCGTGGCGATGGCGCATGTCGGCGAAGAGCCGGCGGACTTCAGGGAACTCACCGGCATCGCGATGTCGCGGATGACCGGGTTTCCAGCGGACCGCAGCAGCGCGATTCGCGGATTTGTGGCGCTCCTGCTGCTCATCTCGGGACTCGTCCTTGTCATCGCCAGCGTGAATGTGGCCGGCATGCTGCTGGCGCGCGCGACAGCGCGTCGCCGCGAGATGGCGTTGCGCATTGCGCTCGGCGCGGGACGTGCGCGCCTGGTGCGGCAGCTCCTCACGGAAAGCATCGTCCTCTTCGTCGGCGGCGCGCTCGGCGGCATCGTGATCGCCGTGTTTGCGACCCGGCTCTTCAGCCGGATTCAGCTGCCGGCCGATGTGCCGCTGGTTGCCGATCTCAGCCCCGACTACCGCGTGCTGATTTTCTGCCTGGGCATGTCGCTGCTGACCGGACTTGTCTTCGGGCTGGCACCGGCGCTCGATGCGACGCGCAGCGATCCCAACGTCGCGCTCCGGAACGACACCGCGGGTTCGGGCTCGTCGCGCTCACGCCTTCGCAACGCACTGGTCGTTGGGCAACTGGCGATTTCGCTGCTGCTGCTGGCGTCGGCCGGCCTGTTCCTTCGCGCCCTCGGTCGGGGGCAGCAGATCTCCCCCGGTTTTGAAACGGCTCACGTCGCCACCGCGCAATTCAACGTCACCACGTCCGGATACTCCAATCCACGCGCGGCGCTGTTCTACGACGCGCTCAAGGCGCGGCTGCTGCGGATGCCGGCCATCACCGGCGTTTCCTACGCCCGTTGGATTCCGCTCGCCGGTTCATCGGCCGGCACGCGGGTCGCCATCGATGGACATGCGCGTGAAGCCAACGAGCGCGGCGATGGCATGATCGACGTCAATTTCGGCCTCGTGGGTGCCGACTATTTCTCCGTGCTGCGCATGCCGCTGGTCCGCGGCCGCAGCTTCCAGCCGACCGACGTTGCAGCAGGGCCGCACGTCGCCGTCGTGAACGAGGCGTTCGCCGCGAAGTACTGGCCCGGTGTCGATCCGATCGGGAAGATCATACGCTACGACTCCGCAGCAGTGACGATCGTCGGCGTCACGCGCAACGCCAAGTACACCTCGCTCAGCGAACCGTTGTTGCCGTTCCTGTACCTTGATATGCAGCAGAACCCGGATCCCGATGTCCATCTCCTGGTGCGCACCACCGGTGACCCCGCACTCCTCGCCCCGGCGATCCTCGACGCCGTGCGCCAAGGCGACCCGCTCCTGCCGCCGCCGGTCGTCGTGACGATGGATGCCGCGACGAGCGTGGGCCTACTGCCGCAGCGGGTTGCCGCCGTCGTCACCGGCGTCATGGGCCTGCTGGGACTCCTCCTCGCGGTCGTCGGGCTGTACGGCGTGGTGTCGTTTACCGTCGGGCAGCGCACCCGCGAAATCGGCGTGCGCATGGCCTTGGGAGCCAACCGGGCGAACGTGCTCGGCATGATCATGCGCGACGGCATGCGCCTCGTGTTCGTCGGCGTCGCCATCGGCATGGTGCTCTCGTTCGGAGCCACGCGGGTGATGGCGAAGTTTCTCCTGGGCGTGAGTCCGCTCGATCCGGTCGTCTTCGCGGCGATTCCGATCGGCCTGGCCCTGGCAGCGATGGCGGCGAGCTACCTGCCGGCACGGAAGGCCGCGGCCACCGATCCGTTGGAGGCGCTCCGCAGCTCGTGACCGGGGTCGTTGCCCGTCGCGCGGACTTCAGTCATATCTTTGCCACGGCGCACGCCGTCACCTACGTCAACACCCCGGAGAATCGCATGGAGCTTGGAGCTTTTTCGGTCAGCCTCGCGGTCAAGGATCTGCAGGCGTCAAAGGCGTTCTACGAGCAGCTGGGATTTACGTCCGTGATGGGCGACGGCAAGGCTTGGCAAATCCTCAAGAACGGCACAACGGTGATC
>JBEPVV010000322.1:0-2928 GCA_041690795.1 Gemmatimonadota bacterium
GGGTTGGGGTCCCGCAACGCAACCACGACGCGATTGATGCCTGCGGCGACGATCGCCGGCGCGCAGGGCGGCTGCTTGCCCATGTGCATACAGGGCTCGAGCGTCGAATAGAGCGTCGCTCCGCGGCTGCGACTCCCCGCCGCTGCGAGAGCCTCGACCTCGGCGTGCCGTTCGCCGAACGCCTGATGCCACCCTTCGCCGACCACTTCGCCATTCCTCACGACGACGGAACCAACCATGGGGTTGGGATGCACCATCCCCCACCCGCGTTGGGCGAGAGCCAGCGCGCGCAGCATGAACGCGGCATCGTCGCCGGCGTCAGAATCCGAAGCGGAGACCGAGGCTGCCAAAGAGCCGCTTCTCCTGCGGGTCGTTGCTTGTGAACGCTGTCACAAGGTTGAGGTCCTTGCCGCGCTGATATCCGGCTTCGCCGATCAGGTAGAAGGTCCCGATCGCGAGCCCGCCGTCGATGAAGCCCACCACGCGCGAATCCTCGACCGTGAAGGCGATCGGCGGCTCGGTCGCGCTGGTCACGGGGTTCACGAACACGATCGAAGCATCGGCGTTGTAGTCTGTCCATCCGGCACCGGCGCCCAGGTCGAGCGGCCCGAAGCGCTTGCCCAGCGAGGCGCGGTATTCGGTCGCGGCGAGGTTCGATGCGAACGAGTAGCGGTCACCGCTCAGGATATCGCCGACGCCGATCCGCGGCAGTGATCGCCGCATGACGCTGACGGTGAGCGCCGGCATGATCCGCCCCTCGCCGAAGACCGTCAACCGGCCGCCGATGCCGAGACCGAGTGCGACACTGCCGATGTGCCTGGCGTTGACGTCGATATGCACATCATCGATGAGTGTCGTGGGCAGCAGTTGCGCCGAGCCCAGCAGGTCAAGGGCAAAGAAGCCACGGTCGGCGCCACGATAGATGCCCAGCGCACCCTCGAGCAGCGGCGCCGGAGCGATGACCTTCTGCTTGGCGCCGACAACGGTGGCGGCGCCGTTGTAGTTGACGTCGGGGATGACAATCTGCGTCGCGTTGGCGCGAAGGGTAACGCCCAGGTGCGGAAAGCCGCCGACGCCTCCCGTGGCACCAAGAAATGGATTGCCGGCAGTAATCAGGATACCGGCGACCGGCGCGAACAGATGCGCGCCGTCGACGGCCGCGTTGCAGACATTCCTGGCTTGAGCGCTTCCCAGGGGACCGCTGGAGTACGAGGCGCACTGCGGATTGCCCTGGGCCGCAAGCGGCGATACGGCCAGCGCGGCGAGCGACACGAGCACGGCGAAGTTGCGCATCAGTACCGTTCCCTCACGGATCAAAGGTGACGCTGCGAGCACCGGTGCGGACCGTCCCGCAAATCCACGTCGTGACACCGGCGGCACTCGCGGCTGCCTGCACCGCGTCGACCGAGGCGCGTGGTACGACGGCGATCATTCCGACACCCAGGTTGAACACGTCGCGCATCTCGGTGAGGTCGACACTGCCGCCGCGCGCGATCAGATCGAACAGCGGCGGCCATCGCCACGAGGCAGTCTCGATCACCGCATGGCAATTGACAGGAAGCACGCGGACGAGGTTGCCGGCAATGCCTCCGCCGGTGATATGCGCCATGCCGTGAACTCGGTCGAGCACCGGCGCGAGCGCTGCCACGTAACTGCGATGCACCGCGAGGAGCGCGTCGCCCACGGTAGTGTCGGTTCCTGGTACAGCCGACTCCAGCGTCAACCCCAGGGTGTCGAAGATGACCTGCCGTGCCAGCGTGTATCCGTTGGTGTGCAGCCCGGACGATGCGTAGGCAACCAGCACGTCGCTCGCGCGGATGGCCTGACCGTGAATCGCCTCATCTTCCTCCACGACGCCGACGATTGTCCCGGCGAGGTCGAACGTCCGCTCGGCATAGAGCCCAGGCATCTGTGCGGTCTCACCACCCGCCAGGGCCATCTGATGCGCGCGACAAGCGCGGGCGATGCCAGCGACGACACTGGCAATCATCTCCACCGGCAGGCGATGCCCGGCGACATAGTCCATGAAGGCCAGCGGCGTTGCGCCGTGCACCAGGATGTCGTTGGCGGAATGATTGACGAGATCTTCGCCCACGCTGTCGAACCGATTCGCCTGCAGGGCCACGAGGACCTTGGTGCCGACACCGTCGGTGCTCATGACCAGCAAAGGCCGTCGCATACCGGCCGGTACCCGCACCATCCCGCCAAAGGCGCCAACCGCCCCTGCCGAAAAGGCGGTGCGGGTCCCGCGAACCAGTTCACCGATCCGATCCTTGGCCGCTTCCGCCGAATCGAGATCGACACCGGCGGCCGCGTAGCGCGGTGACGTCACGCGGTTGGCTCCGCCAGCGGAACCCGGGTCAGGTCGACAAACTGGCGGACCCGGGATTCGACATCGTCGGTGGTGACGCCCTCGAAGCCGCGAATCGCGAAGCCCGAGACCGAGTACGATCCCATCGTGGAGCCGTACACCATCGCTCGGCGCAGGTGATCGGTATCGACGGCTTTCTCTCGCGCGAGATATCCCATGAATCCGCCGGCAAAGGCGTCTCCGGCTCCGGTGGGATCGAACACTTCTTCCAGCGGGTAGGCCGGCACGTGAAAACTGCGCCCCGGTTCGATCAGCAGCGCTCCGTATTCGCCCTGCTTGATCACGACGCGCTTCGGCCCATGCTCGAGAATCCACTTGCCGGCGCGATGGATATTCCAGTCGCCCGACAGCTCGCGCGCTTCGGAATCGTTCACCATCAGCATGTCGACGCGGCGGAGCAGCGTGAGCAGGTCGTCCCGCTTCGACTGGATCCAGTAGTTCATCGTGTCGCACGCCACGAACATCGGCGCCTTCACCTGGTCGAGCACGCCGAGCTGGAGCACGGGATCGATGTTGCCGAGGAAGACGATCTTCGCGTCGTGCGCACCGTCCGGAAG
>JBEPVV010000323.1:0-2921 GCA_041690795.1 Gemmatimonadota bacterium
CAGGATGAACGGAAGGGCGAACGGGTGCTGGAGCCGGCTCCGCTTCAGCGTCAGGCCGTCGTACACGGAAAGATCCAGCGAATCAGTGATGCTGATCGCCGTGCGCACGCCATGATTGCCGTAGACGACGCTCCGCGCGAACGGAATCACGATTCCCCGCCCGGCGCGCTCGACCCCGGGCCAGCGTCCGATCGAATCGCGCACGCGACCCGAGTCGTCGTAGACGATCAGCGACATCGCATCACGTCGCACCGCACCCACCGTGATCGCCGGCAGCTCCGGCGACCGCGCCGGCCGCCATTGCGCCGGCACCGCAATCACCCGGTCGCCCAGCATTGCCAGCGGCGCGATCTCGCTGTTTGCCCCGAATGGCGCCAGATGGGGGACGATGTGCAGCACCGATCCATCGGCGCGCAGTCGCGTGACCCGCAGGTTGGCATCACCCACGAACACCGATCCGTCGCCGCCAACGCCCATCGTCTGAATGCCGCGGTACTCACCCGGCCCCTCACCCCGGCGGCCAATACGACGAATCCACTTCCCGGTCGAATCGAGCAGCACCAGCGAAGTCCCGTTGTTGATCAGCAACGATCCATCGTCGATGAACTGGGCGCCACTCACCCCGGTCAGCTCCAGTGAATCGAGCGACGCGGTGGAGTAGATCAGCCGCGATGTCCAGATCGGCGCAGAGTCCAGCGCGCCGGCCGTGAGATGCACCAGTCGCACGCCGGCCGAGTCCGCACTCGATTCGCTTTTCTTTCCACCACACGCGGCAAGCAGCATCAGTGCCAGCGCGGCCACCCTTCCACCTCTCACGCGATACTTGCCATCAGCACGTCCTTGATCCTTTCTGCCGGTGCGGCCAGTTACTGAGTGGGCCTATGGGTGCGACAGCTTCAGTCGCCACACATGCAGCATCGGCACACCTGACGCATCCTCGATTACCGCACCGACGGCATCGTCGGCAACAAAATGAGAGATCGCCTCCGGAAACCTCCGGGTCGCCAGCAGATCGCCGGTCTTCGGGTCAATTACTTCGATGACGGAGTCGTAGTAGAGCTGGTCATCGGATATTCCGAATTCTTCCTGGTTGGCCGGATGAGTGACTACCTCGCGCCACCGCGGGTCGGCGACCTCGATGATCACCCAGAGCAGGCCATGCGAATCGCGGCGGATACCGAACAACGAGGGTTGCGGCTTCTCCGGCAGGAACCGGGAAGCCATCGGTTTCAGCCAGCTCGCAAACCACGGCACCGTTCGCGTCAGCCTGCGAACCGTGGCACCGGTGGTCACGTCGATCAACTGGATCTCATACTGATTCAAGTACGCCGACCAAAGGTGCGTGCTGTCCTCGGCGGCAATCGAGCGGGAGTCGAGATACGGAATATCTGCACGGTAGGCGCCAGTAGCCGCACCGAATGAGCGAATACGCTTGCCGGCGGGCGAAAGCAGGTGAAGCGGCAGGCCGGTCAACCCAGGCGACTCGATCGGAACCGCTGTGACGAAGCTGCCGTTTCCGAGCCTGACCGTCTTCTGCTGCGGTCCGAGCAGAAGTACCACTGTACGAGCGACCTCGTAGTCGGGGGTCAGCACCGTGAATCGGCGCAACTCCTGATCGAAAACGAACAGCGAATCCTTCGGTCCGACGACGACACTCCCGATTCCGTGATACTCGCCCGGGCCGGTCCCCCGACGGCCAATGGTTGTCAGATATTCGCCCTGCGCGGCAAAGACCTTGATCACGCTGCTGTACGGCCCCACCACATAGTAGCGGCCACGACTGTCACGCACAGCAGTCGAGTACATGCTCTCGATGATGCCAGGTCCATCCACCGCACCCAGAACGACTTCTGGCGACATGACGACCGAGCAGCTGTGACAGGACGCCGATGGATGGATCGTCGTCGTCTGGCCGGAAATCGGGCCAACGAGGGCGGCGGCGGAGAGGACGAGCATGGTCGGGGACCATGTGATTCGAGCCGGCCGTTCGAGGAAAAACTTCGCCTGATACGGAGTACCAACGAGCTCGGCCATTCTCAGTGACCTCTCATGCAAGGAAGGCCTGCCAGGACACCATCACTCGAAGTGTACTTCGCCACCCAGCTATTGATACCCATCCGCCCACAATCCCCCACAACGGCGGGGACGACCTGTCGCTTCGGCCATCTCGTTAGAAGCCGCGGTCAATCGTCCCCGCCATGCTAACTTCAGTCACCCTCGCGGCCCCGCTCCACGGAGTCTCTTCTGCTGACCCAGTCCCAGCTCAACGGCTTTCGCTCGATCGCAGTCGTCTTTGCCCAGCGCCTGTCCGACGGCCCGCTCGCGGCCATCGCCGCTGGCGCGCGTCAGGCCCACGCGCTCGCCGAAAAGAAGGATGAGATCGCCGAGCTCGGCGTCATTGCCGATGCCTACGAGCGCGAACTCGCGCGCCGCACCACCAAGCCGATCGAGGTCTAGCCCCGAGCGTTCCAGACCCCGCCGATGCAGATTGATGGATCCGTCACCGTGATCCATCTCGCTCGGAGCATCATCTGACCGATCCCCGCGCCACGCGCACCCGCTGGCTCACGCGCAACGTCATCGCCATCGCGATGCTTTCGCTCTTCTCCGACATGGGACACGAGCTTACCACCGCCGTGCTCCCGCTCTTCCTCGCCACCTTCGGCGGCGGCGCCCTCGCACTCGGCACGATCGAAGGCGTCTCCGATGCGTCATCCAGCATCCTCAAGCTCTGGATGTCGGTACACAGCGATCGCATCGGCAAGCGGAAGCCCATTCTTGTCATCGGCTACTTCGTCACCGCGATGATGGGCACCTTCGCCTTCGTCACGGCGTGGTGGCAGATGGTGGTGATCCGCGCCATCGCCTGGATGGGACGCGGCGCCCGGCGATCGCTGCGCAACCCCCTCCTCTCCGAAAGC
>JBEPVV010000324.1:0-2897 GCA_041690795.1 Gemmatimonadota bacterium
GGCCTCCTCCGGCTGGGGAATTACCTCGGCCTCGTCGCACTCGCCGCGTTGCTCCTCGGCGGTCTTGGCGTGGCAAGCGCCATTCACGTCTTCATCCGGCAGCAGATGGATTCTATCGCCGTCCTACGCTGCCTCGGCGCCACGTCATTCCAGGTATTGGGCATCCAGTTGCTCCAGGCGCTCGCGATGGCGGCCGTCGGTTCCGTGCTCGGCGCCATCCTTGGCGTCGGGTTGCAGCAGCTCATGCCGTACGTCGTTCGTGGCTTTCTTCCCACTGGCGTCCACGTCGTCCCTTCGGCGCACGCAATCGCGATGGGCATGGCCAGCGGCATGTGGACGGCCACGGTGTTCGCGCTGCTGCCGCTTCTCGCCGTGCGCTCCATCGCGCCACTGGTCACGCTACGGCATTCGGGGGAGGCGGTCCGAATCCAGTGGGACAGCTGGCGAATCGCTGCCGCAGCGGTGATTCCGTGCAGCGTGGTGGGGCTGGCCACCGTGCAGGTCGGTTCGATCCGGCAGGCGCTCTGGTTCACCGGGGGCGGCGCAGGAGCGCTCGCTGTGCTCTGGATTGCATCGCTCGGCCTGATTGCCTTCACGCGGCGCTGGACGCCGGCGCGACTGCCGTACCTGTGGCGACAGGGGATAGCCAACCTGCATCGCCCGGCAAATCAAACGGTGACCGTGGTGCTGGCACTGGGGTTCGGCGCCTTCATCCTTGCAACGCTCTTCACCGCGCAGCAGAACCTCCTTCGCGTCATCCACGTCGAAGACGCCGGTGCGCGGGCGAACCTCGTGCTCTTTGACATCCAGGCCGATCAGAAGGCGCGCGTCGACTCCGTTCTGCACGCCGAGCGCTTGTCCGGGTCGGCCTATACACCCATTGTCCCCATGCGGATTCTGGAATTGCGTGGCAGGGCGATCACCAGCATGCTGGCACGCGAAGACACGACCGGTCGCGAGCGCGGTGCGCCGCGCGGCAACGCGCCCTCGCCGTGGGCGCTGCGGCGCGAGTTCCGGTCGACCTACCGCGCTGAACGCGGCCCTGCGGAGCGAGTCACCGCTGGACGCTGGTTCGGGCCTGGCAAGGGCAACGACGGCCGCAGTCGCGATCATCCGGTCGAGATCTCGGTTGAGGCGGACCTCGCGCGCGAACTCGGCGTGAAGCTCGACGACGCCGTGACCTGGGATGTGCAGGGCGTGCCCGTCTACAGCCGCATCGCGTCCCTGCGCGAGGTCAACTGGGCACGCTTCGAGCCGAATTTCTTTATCGTCTTTGCACCCGGCGCGCTCGAACAGGCACCACAATCGTGGGTGACGATGGTCCGGGCGCCGGAAGCGATCCAGCGGGGGCGCGTACAGCGCGAAATCGCCGAGCGTGCCTCCAATATCACGGTCATCGACCTGGGCGAGATCCAGCATGCCATCGAGTCGGTGATCGATCGCGTCGTCATCGCCATCCGTTTCATGGCGCTCTTCTCGCTCATCACCGGCGGCGTGGTGCTGGTCGGCGCGATCGCGACCAGCCGCTGGCAGCGGGTGCGCGAAGGCACGCTGCTCCGCACGCTGGGCGCCACCCGTTCCCAGGTTCTGACCATTCTCTGCGTCGAGTACGCTGCGCTCGGGCTGGCGGCGGCCCTGGTTGCATCGGTGCTGGCCGCCATGGCCGGGTGGGCGCTGGCACACTGGCTCTTCGATGCCCGTTTCGTCCTTCCGCTCACGGCGATGGTGTTGCTGGCAGGCGGTCTCGTCGCGCTTACCACCATCGTCGGCCTCTGGAATTCCGTCGACGTGCTAGCGCGGCCGCCGCTCGAAGTGCTCCGCAGCGAATAGGTCCGCTCAGGCTTTATCTTTCGGTATGCTTCCAATCGACCTGACGGGTAAGCGCGCCTTTGTCGCCGGGGTCGCCGATGACGGCGGCTTCGGCTTTGCCATCGCCAAATCGCTTTCCGAGGCGGGCGCCTCGATCTGCCTCGGCACCTGGCCCCCCGCCATGGGAATTTTCGAGAACCTGCTCGAACGGGGCAAGATCGCGGCGTCGCTCCAGCTACGCCATGGCACAGCGATGGAGTTCGAGCGCATCTATCCGCTCGATGCGGCCTACGACACGCTGGAATCGGCGCCAGCAGAAATCCGCGAAAACAAGCGCTATCGCGAACGCGGCGACTTCAGTATCGCGGGCGTCGTTGCCCGGCTGCGAAACGATTTCGGCGACAAGCCGCTCGATATCGTCGTGCACTCGCTGGCCAACGGAAGCGAAGTGCGCAACGCGCTGCTGGACACCTCGCGCAGCGGATATCTTGGCGCCATTGGCGTCTCAGCCTACAGCAATATTGCCTTCGTTCGTGAGCTCGGTCCGTTGATGCGGGACGGCGGCGCGTTCGTGTCGCTGACCTACATGGCCAGCGAACGCGCCATCCCCGGCTACGGCGGCGGGATGTCGACAGCGAAAGCCGCGCTCGAATCCGACACCCGTGTGCTGGCCTTCGAGGCCGGTCGCCGCTTCGGGATTCGGATCAATACCATCTCCGCCGGGCCGTATGCGTCGCGCGCGGCGTCGGCGATCGGCATCATCGAGAAGATGGTCAACTACAGTCGCGCCAATTCGCCGCTCACTCGCGAACTCGAGTCGGCAGACGTGGGAAACACCGCGGCATTCCTCTGCTCACCGCTGGCGGCTGGCATCACCGGATCCACGGTGTACGTCGACAACGGCTATCACGTCATGGGCATGGCGGTCTCGACCGAATGACCGCCCGACTCGCAGCCATGTGCGGAGCGGCGCTCGGTGCCCTCGGTGTGATCCTCGGCGCCTTCGGAGCCCATGCACTGCGCGCGCACTTGGATGCCGCGGATCTGGAAATCTACGAAACTGCGGTTCGCTATCAGATGTATCACGC
>JBEPVV010000325.1:0-2882 GCA_041690795.1 Gemmatimonadota bacterium
GCAGCGCACGTTGCGAACGGATTCCCTGGGACTGCACCCCGGCGATGTCGTCAGCGTTCGTGCCGTCGCGCGCGACCGTAATGATGTGTCGGGCCCCGGGGAAGGTGCGTCCGACACGCGGACGCTGCGCCTCGCCCGTCCCGGTGATGGTGAAGCACTCGACATCGCCACGATGCCACCGACCGCGCTTGATAGTTCGATGTTGAGCCAGCGGCTGCTGATCATTTCCACCGAAGCCCTGGTTGCCCATCGCCGGACGCTGGAAGTCGCACAGTTCACCGCGCAATCGCGGCGGATCGGGGCCGATCAGGCGCGACTCCGCCGTGCGGTATCGGATGTCATCTTTGCGCGACTGAGCACGGCCGCGAGCGGGGAGGAGGGCGGCGATGCACCGAGTCACCGCGATCTCGATCCCGGGCAACTGCTCAAGGCCGCCGAAGCTGCGACGACGACGGCCGCGGCAAGCCCGCTCGACTTCGGCAGTGACGAATCGCCGGTGGTCGCTACCAACCGGCCGCTGCTGGAGGCCTACAACGCCATGTGGGATGCGACACGTGCTCTCGACATCGGCGAAGCGGCGAACGCATTGCCGGCAATGCGCGCCGCGCTGGCTGCGATCGAACGATCACGCCAGGCCGAGCGACTCTACCTTCGGGGCGGGAAGCCCGCCCCACCGGTCGACGTCGCCCGGGTCAGGCTCGCCGGCGCACGCGGTGACGCGCACGCCGGCACTCGCACGGCGCATCCAACCGACTCGACGGCGCGCCGCTGGCGGGCGCGTATCGACAATGCACTTCGGCTGCTGCTGGGCGGCAACCGCCCGGCTGCCGCCGATTCGCTCCTGCTGCTGCGTGTCCAGGTGCTGGCGGAGTCGCCGTTGCTCGCAGCCGCGCTGGCACACGCGCTGGACGAGATCGCCGCGAACCGGAACGCGTCGATGGCGTTGATGGCGGTTCGTCGCACTGCCGGGGAAGGCGCAGTCGTCCGGCCTGCGGCGGCGTGGAGCGCCCGATGGTGAGTCCGTTCGTCTTCGCGACCGCGGTGTACGCGTCGGGCGACTGGGATAGCGCGCCGCTCGTGCCCGCCAACATCATCGACAGCGTCGCGCGCTACACCAGCATCCCCGTCGCTCCTGTCGGCGTCAGTGTGCCACTCGACGCCAACGTGGCAGGGCGATACCCCTTCCTCTTTCTCACCGGTCACATGCCGGTGCGCTTCAGCGCGGCGGAGCGTGCATCGCTGCTGCGCTTCGTCAACGCCGGCGGCATGCTCTTCATCGACGACCACAACCACGATATCGATGGCGCGTTTCACAAGAGCGTGCATGAAGAGATCACGCGACTGCTGGGACCTCTGGTCGACCTTTCGAACCAGCATCCTCTTTATCGCGCGTTCTTTCGCTTCGACGATGGCCCGCCGGCAACCAGCCAGGAACTCAATGGCTGGGGTGACAACCTCGTGCACCGCCAACTGCAGGCGGTGATGCGCGGCAACCGGATCGCGGTCCTCTACAGCAGCAAGGATTACAGCTCCGAATGGGGATACCACCCCGACAACAAGCGCTTTTTCTCCGTCGACAACACGCGCTTCGCCGTCAATGTCGTGGTGTATGCGCTCACCAGCTGAACTCCGCTCGCGCATCGAGCAGGCACTGCACCTGAGTGCGTTGCTGCTGACGGCAGCGCTGATATTCGTTGTCGGCGATCAGGCCGCTGGGCCTGCGACCACGCTCGTCGACGGCGCTGCCTTGCCGGCGCAGCTGCCCGCGCTCACTGCGGCTTCTCCGCGCCGGCTGCATGTCGCCATCACTTCGCTACCGGCTCCCCGCGACCGCGACTGGCTGCGGGCGCTCAGCGGCCCCGGGCACAACGTCTCGTGGAGCGCCGTGTTGCCGCTCTCTTCCCTTGCGATCGAGGTCGAGCCCCGCGTCGATCCCGCCGGTGGCACGCTGGTGCGCGCCTGGAGCGCGCCCGGCGAACAGGTGCGCCTGGCGGATGCCGTTGGGACGATCGACTCCATCACCGGCGTGGCTGGAGGCACGAGCATAGAACTGCCTGCCGTGATCGGCCAGCTGCGCATCGATGGGCGGACGGCGCACGCGAGCGCTGACCCGCGCGATGCGCTGGTGCCGCGCCGCGTGGTCGTGTTGGGGCGGGCGGGATGGGAGTCGAAGTTCGTGATCGCTGCGCTGGAGGAGCGCGGATGGCTGGTTGACGCGCGGTTGCTCGTCGCCCCTGGTGTCGTGATCTCTCAGGGCGCGGCTTCGATCGATACCGCAGGAGTGGCGGTCGTGATCGCACTCGACTCGAGTGCCGCGCCCTACGCACGGGCGATCGACGCGTTCGTGCGCAGCGGCGGCGGCCTGGTTCTGGAGCCTCTGGCCGCTGCGCTCCCCGTGTTTGCCGGGCTCGCGCCCGCGCGGGTCGGAGTGTCGCGGCCGGCGTCGTCGCTCGAGTTCGGCGGCGCATTCCCGCGGCGCGCGCTGGCCATCGCACCCCTGCAGCAGCTTCGCGTCGCGTCCGTGGTCGTCGACAGCCAGGATGGAATGACCGTCGCCGCAGCGATGCGCGTCGCAGCGGGTCGAGTGCTCCAGATCGCCCATCAGGAAAGCTGGCGGTGGCGGATGAGCGGCGTCGACGGCGCCGTCGCCGACCACGGCGACTGGTGGAACCACCTCGTCGCCTCGGTCGCCTACCGCGCCACCGCTCGCGCCGCGATCGCTGCGGCCGCTGACGATCCTGCGCCATTGGCCGCATGGTACTCCGCGCTGGGTGCCCCGCAAACGGCCAGCGGCGGCACACGAGCCGGCCTTCCGCCCGGTCTGCGTTTCTGGCTCGCTGGCCTCATTCTCGGCGCGCTACTGCTGGAGCTGTCTCTTATAC
>JBEPVV010000326.1:0-2879 GCA_041690795.1 Gemmatimonadota bacterium
GTGCAGGATCACCTGATGCACCTGGCGACGGCGCATGTCGAACGCGAGTCATTCGAGGCTGTGCAGGAGGAGGTCGAGGGCGCGCCGGAATCCTTGCGCCCACTGCTTGCGCTGCTGCGTGACACGTTCTGGGCCGGCTGCATCGAGCGCGACATGGGATGGTACATGATGAGCGGTGCCCTCGAAGCGCCGAAGGCGAAGGGGGTTCGCTACCTGGTGAACAAATGCATCCAGGAGCTGCGCCCCGTTGCCGAGGAGATTACCCACGCCTTCGGCATTCCCGACGCCGTCCTGGCGGCGCCCATCGCCTTCGATCCCCTTCCCACGGCGGACCAGCCGCCCGCCTGAGCGCGCGGCCCCACCGTGTGTTACTCCGATCGAATGGCCCGCATCGGGTCGATGGCGATGGCACGCCGTGCCGGAACGATGCACGCCGCCAGCGCGGTGAGCAGCAGGATCGCGACACCCACACCGAACGAGAGCGTATCGGTGCTCTTTACGCCGTGCAGCATGCTCTCTATCACTTTCGTGCCCCAGTGCGCGCCGGCGACGCCGAGGACGGCTCCCGTCCCCGCGAGAATCAGCCCCGATCGGGTGACACTGCGCAAGACATTGCCACGGGTCGCTCCCAGTGCCATGCGGATGCCGATTTCGCGCGTGCGCTCGCTGACGGCGAAGGCCAGCACGCCGTAAAGTCCCACGGCCGCCAGCACGACTGCGATCAGCGTGAACAGCGTGAGCAGCAGCATCGTGAAGCGAGGCCGTGCAAGCGTGGCCCGAAAGTCGGCCTCGACGCTCGAGAGCGCCGGCGGCGCGAGGTGCGGATCAAGTGAGGCAATCAGCGAGCGAATTGCCGGCATCGGATTGACGCCATCGCGCACTCGGATGACCACGGTGGCGCGGTCGCCATCGATTCCGGGCGTGTATATCATCGGCGCCGATGCGTCGCCGGACGCCCCGCGCTGCGACACGTCCCTTGCCACGCCGACGATCGTCATCCACGCGTTCTTGCTGCCGACGCGGATGCGCTGCCCGATGGCGGGCGCGTTTCCCCAGTATCGCCAGGCCAGGCCGCGATTGACGATGACCTCTTGCGAGGCCGACGATGTGTCAGCGAAGGTCCGCCCCTCGAGCAGCGGAATCTTCATCATCCGGAAGAAGTCGCTGCGCACCGCATTGTACGAGACAAAGGGATCGGCCTTGATTCCCGCCTTGCCATCGGCCTCCAGCGCCCCGAACATCACACCGATCGACGGCTGCGCGTTCTGCGCGACGGTGACGTCCGTCACACCGGGTATCGCGTGCACAGCGCCGAGAAAGCGGTCGAGGAGAACCGCCTGGGTGCCTTTCGGGCCGCCTGCCGATGGCAGGTGAATGGCGTAGAGACCGCGCGGATCGAAGCCGATGTCCGCGCCCTGTAGCGAGATCATGCTTCGCACCAGCAGAGTGGCACCAATGAGCAGCATGGCGGCCATCGCCATTTCTGACACGACCAGCGCACTGCGCAGGCGATGCTGACGGCGGCTCCCCGACGTGCCTCGCGCACCGGCGCGCAGCGCCAGTCCCGGGGCGCGCAACGCGAATTGCAGCGAGCCCGCGACGCCGAAGATCAGGCCCGTCAGCAGCGACACGCCGACCGCAGCGAGAATCACGGTCGCGTCGATCCGCGCCGTGGCGAGTTCGGCGAGCCCGTCAGGGCGGGTGCTGAGCAGCAGCTGCAGGCCGACCCAGCCCAGCAGCACGCCGGCGACGCATCCGGCCAGCGCGACAGTGAGACTTTCCGTGACCAGCTGGCGGAAAAGGCGGAAGCGCCCGGCGCCCAGCGCCACGCGAATGGCGAACTCGCGTTCGCGTGCCATGCCACGCGCCAGGAAGAGATGGGCAACGTTAGCGCAGGCGATGATCAACACCAGCGCCACGGCGCCCGCCAGGAGCAGCAGCGAGCTGCGAAAGTTGACGAGTTCGGCAGGCCGCGCGAGTACCGACCGGAACTCGGGCCACGACTTGAGGTGGCTGCGCGCCGCCAGCGTGTCAAGTTCCTGCTGGGCGTGCAATAGCGTCGCGCCAGCGCGCAGCCGGGCCGTTGCGAGCAGGTTGCGGCCATCGGCGGCGTCGAGCACAAGTGGCAGCCAGAAGTCGGGTCGATTGACGCCGTAGCCCACCGTCTGCAACGCGCCAGGCATGATCCCGATGATGGTGTAGCTGTCGCCGTCGAGCGTCACGGTATGTCCGATGATCGACGGCGCGGCGCCGAACTCCGCGCGCCAGAGCTGCTCGCTCACCATGGCGACAGGCGCCGCGCCGCGCACCGCATCGGTGCCGACAAAATTTCTGCCGGACACCACGTGCAGCCCCGCAAAGCCGAGAAAGCCCGGGGTGATCGCCGTTGCGTGGGCGACCACGGGCGCCGTGTTGTGCATCCACGTCATGTCGGTCGTGCGATAGGGCTCGATCGCTTCGACCTGTCGCGAGTAGCCACGCCAGGCGATCAGCGCATCTCCAAACGGCCCCATCGTGATCTGCATTCCGGGGGTGTCGGTCGGGGTTTCCATCACGGTCACGATGCGCTCGGCGCCGGGATAGGAGACGGGATGCAGCAGCAGGCTGTTGACCACGCTGAACACGGCGGTACTGGCGCCGATGCCAAGTGCCAGCGTCGCCAATGCCACCACCGTCCAGCCCTTCTGACGGCCAAGGCTGCGGCCGGCGAAACGAAGATCCTGAACGAAGGCATCCCAGGTGCGGCTGCGCAGCATGCGGCGTTCCCTCCGGTGTCCGATGGTGAGGCACTCGGCCCGTGCCGCAGCGATGTCGCCGAGACGCGAATCGGCCCGGGTCTCCGCTTCCTGCTCTGTCATTCCGCGCGCGCGCAGCGAGCT
>JBEPVV010000327.1:0-2877 GCA_041690795.1 Gemmatimonadota bacterium
GACTCGCACTTTCAGCTCGAAGGCCCTGCCGTCGCCCAGATGCAGGCTGCCTTCATGGATAACTGGATCGAGAGCCGCGCAACGGTGCTCCACGGCACGCCATACTTTCCCAAGCTTGCCGAGCGCGGGAGCCAGTCGGCGCAGGTGGTACAGAGTTCGGCGAATGAGGCGAGCGAGAGCGTGCGTCTGATGTACCTCCTCTCGATCGCCTGCGCGACGCGCAGCATCCGGATCGCCAACGCCTACTTCGTCCCCGACCAGCTCGCCATCGAGACGCTGATCAGCGCACTCAAGCGCGGGGTCACGGTGGATATCATTGTTCCAGGCGTCTACAGCGACGCCATGGTAGTGCGCCGAGCCTCGCGCGGGCTCTGGGGACAGCTCCTCGAGGCCGGCGCCACCATCTACGAATACCTGCCCACGATGTACCACACCAAGGTGATGGTCGTCGATGAGTTGTGGACCTCGGTAGGCTCCACCAATTTCGACTCGCGCTCCTTCCGCCTCAATGATGAAGCGAATCTCAACGTCCTCGACCGCGATTTCGCCATGGGCCAGGTGGAGCAGTTCGACCGCGACAAGGCGGCGTCGCGCCTGATGACGCTGGCGATGTGGCAGCATCGCGCACCGGGCGAGAAGTTCGTCGACTGGGTGTCGGGATTGCTGCGCCTGCAGCTCTAGGTGTGCCGGACCACCCCGTCTCGGGCGTCATGCCCAGACAGGACATTCAACCGCGTGCGAGGGGAAGCTTGTGGCCAATTCGCAGATCGTCGGCCGGGATATCGACGCCACGCGCGCCTCGCTCCGGCGAATTCATGCCGTACGCGAGACCGACCTCCTCGACACCGCGCCCGAGGAGACCTTCGACCGCTTGACGCGGCTGGCGGCACGGCTCGTCAATGCGCCGGCGACCTTCATCTCGCTGGTCGATGAGAAGCGTGACTTCTACAAGAGCGCCTACGGCTTCCCCGAATCGCTCGCCAGCGGGCGGCAGATCGAAGGCACGACCTTCTGCCAGTACGCCATCACGTCGCCCGAGCCGCTGGTGGTCGACGATGTGAGCGCGGTCCCCGAGCTTCGCGATTGCGATTCCACCCGCCTCCTCGGCGCGCGCGCCTACGTGGGCATTCCGCTCGTCACCGACGCCGGTGATGTCATCGGCAACTTCTGCGCGATCGACACCAAGCCCCGTCACTGGACGTCGCTCGATCTCGAAGTGCTGACCGAACTGGCCGAATCAGCGCTGCGCGAAGTGCGCCTGCGTCACGCCGTGCACCGTGCCGAGCGAAATGCAACGACGGCGCAGCGTGCGACCAGGGCGCGCGAGGAAGTGCTGGCGGTGGTCGCGCATGACCTCCGCACGCCGCTCGGCGTGATCGCGAATGCGGCGTTCATCCTGTCGCACGTGGGTCTGCCCGATCAGGGCGTCCACGCGCTCAACAGCATGCGCGCCGCCACCGGACAGATGGCGGCACTCATTACCGACCTGCTGGAGAGCGGCAAGTTCGAGCCGGGGCATGTGGCGCTGCAACGCCAGGCGGTCCGCCCCGAGACGCTGGTGCTCGATGCCGCTGCGATGCTGGCACCGATCGCGGGGCGCAACGGTATCGCGCTGCTGGCCGACGTGCCCGGAGGTCTCGACCCGGTGAATGCCGACTACGCCCGCGTGCTGCGCGTTTTCTCCAACCTCGTTCGCAACGCCATCAAGTACAGTGCGACGGGCGAGACGATCTGGATGACTGCCGAAGCGACCGAGGACGGCATCACCTTCTCAGTGATCGACGAAGGCACCGGCATGGACTCCGAGGAGCTGACCCACGCCTTCGAGAAAGACGTGCCGCGCGATGGAAGGGACGTACACGGCGGCCGACTCGGCCTCTTCATCGCCAAGGTCATTGTCGATGCGCATGGCGGCAGCATCTCTGCCGCGCACGGCGAGCAGCGCGGCAACGTCTTCTCCTTCACGCTGCCGCTGGCCGATGCCGATCAGGTGGCGCGGATTGCGACTTCAGGGAGCGCCGATGACCTCGACGCGCAGGATCCGGTCGCCCTCGAGGATTCCCTCGGCGACACGTTGCCCTGAAATCACCTCGCCCATGACCGTGTACTCGTGATCGAGTCGTGTGTTGTCGGTGAGGTTGATGAACCACTGGGCGTCGCCCGTGTCGCGACCGCGCGTGGAGATCCCGATGGTCCCCCGCAGATGTGACTGCCGCGACAACTCGTCGCGCATGAAGAGCGCATCTCCCACGTATTCCGACGCATCGCCTCCCCCGCCCTGCACCACGAAATTCGGCTCGACCCGCTGGAACGCATGCCCGTCGTAGTAGTGCGCGCGCACCAGGTTGATGATGCGCGCGGCGGTCGCGGTCGCGTCGTCGGTGAATAGCCGCACCGTGAACACCCCACCGCCACTGAGCTTGTCCATCGTCACGCGCAGCCTGACGTTGCGGGCGAGGAATAGTCGAGCGAGCGGCTGTGGCGCGATGAGGAGTGGCACCGCGTGCGCAACAGTCGGCGTACCGGTCCACTTGGTGATAATGATCGCAGCCGTGACGGCGACAGTGGTATCGAAGTCGGCGAGATACGGGCGAAGGCGATCGGCGTCTGCCGCAGTGGCCATGGCGGGAAGCGCCTTGAGGATCCCCATGCGCGGATCGCGCGAGTTCTCGCTCCTGGAAACGGTGAGACGATCGAGTGCATCGAGCATCGCCGGCATCGCCCGCGGATCGCGCGACCCGGTCAGCGCCGCGGCTGCCGCGAGCACCACCTGGTACCCGGACGACGCAAGGGCCGCGACATAACTCGAATCGGCGTCGTGCTTGAGCACCTTGGCGAGACCGGCGATGGCGGCTTCGCGGACGTTATGATCCTGGT
>JBEPVV010000328.1:0-2864 GCA_041690795.1 Gemmatimonadota bacterium
GATCGGCACCCTGATCGGTGCGGTCGGCGCCTTGGCGCTGGGGCGGGCGATTGCATCGCTGCTCTATCAGGTTCCGGCCACGGATCCTCTCGTTTTTGGCAGCGTCGTTGTCATCCTGTTGGCAGTTGCCAGCATGGCGGCGTATCTCCCGGCGAGGCGCGCGTCGCGAATCGCGCCGATGGTCGCGCTTCGTTCTGAATAAGTCTCCTACTCGGATCATTCGATGATCGCATTGCACGACGTGGAAAAGAGCTATGCACTCGCCGGTGGACGCAGCTACGTGCTCCGCCGCATCTCGCTCGACATCAAGCAGGGTGAATTCGTCACCATCATGGGGCCGTCCGGGGCGGGGAAGTCGACGCTGCTGGCGGTGCTCGGCATGCTTGACGGCGCGTGGACCGGCGAATACCGGTTGCACGACCACCTGGTGCACAAGCTCGACGCCAAGAAACGAGTCGCGCTTCACAAGCAGTATGTCGGCTTCGTGTTCCAGCAGTATCATCTGCTCGACGACCTCACCGTCACCGAAAACCTGGATATCCCGCTGTCGTACCGCGATATCCGGAAAGCCGAACGCCAGGCGATCGTCGCCGATACGCTCGATCGATTCGGCATCGTCGGCAAGAAAGACCTCTATCCAGCGCAACTCTCTGGCGGACAGCAGCAGCTGGTGGCCGTTGCCCGCGCCGTGATCCACAAGCCGTCGCTCCTCCTCGCCGACGAACCGACCGGCAATCTCCACTCGGCCCAGGGTCGCGAGATCATGGAGCTGTTCCGCCATCTGAACGAAAATGGGACCACCATCATTCAGGTGACGCATTCCGAAGCCAACGCCGAGTACGGTAACAGGGTTATCAATCTCAAGGACGGCTGGCTGGTCGACGGTGCGGATGCTGGCTGATCTCCGGTTCGCGCTCCGGTCGTTGCGCCGGGCACCGCTCTTCCTGGTGACGTCGGTGCTGACACTGGCATTGGGTATCGCCCTGGTAACGGCGGCGTTTTCGCTGGTCGATGGCGTGCTCATCCGGCCGCTGCCGTTTGGCGACGCCGACCGAATCGTCACACTCGAACAGCGCGACGGTCAGGGCAACAGCGGCGGACTGTCGTATCTGAATTTCCAGGACTGGCAGCAGCAGGACGCCGACGGCGCGTTTTCGCACATGGGGTATTCGCGGGGCCGTGGCGTCGTCATGCAGCTTGCCGCGGGGCCGCAGCCCGCGATCGCGGTGTTTCTTTCGCGAGAGTTTTTCGGTGTCATGCGTCCCGCAGTCCAGCTGGGACGATTGTTCAGCGACGACGAGGGCGCGCGTGGCGAGCATGTCGCCGTGCTGAGTTACGACACGTGGCGCGATCAGTTCAGCAGTGATCCCAGAGTCATCGGCCAGCACGTCACGATGACTGATGGCGTATTCACCATCGTCGGGGTATTGCGCCGGGGCGCCGCCTATCCCGAGTACGCGCAGGTGATGATGCCGCTGGCGGCGATCGCGGCGACGGAAAAGGCCCTCTCCGCGCGGAGCTTTACGGCCGACAGTCGCGCCGTCGCCCGTCTGAAGCCGGGTGCGACGGCCGAGCGCGGCGCCACGGAGCTGAGCGCGATCGCCAAGCGGCTCGCTGCGGCCTATCCCGCGGAGAACACGACCTGGGCGTCAGCCGGCCTCGTGCCGCTTCGCAGTGCGATTCTTGGCGGCACCAGTTCGCGCCTGATGGTGCTGGGGCTGGCGATGGTGCTGGTGCTGATCATCGCCTGGGTGAACGTGACCAATCTCTCCCTCGTCCGTGGATCAGCTCGCCAGCGCGAACTCGCCATCCGCACTTCGCTCGGCGCATCGCGCGGACGGATCATCGCGCAACTGATGCATGAGCAGATCGTGATCGCCGCGCTGGCCGGCATCGTCGGCGCATTCACCGCGACCTGGGTGCTCGCGGCCATTCGCGGGCTCGCGGCGGGCACACCCGGGGCCGGTGATGTCGGCGTCCATTTTCGGTCGCTCCTCTTCGCGGCGATGATGGCGGCACTTTCTGCGCTCGTCGTCGGGGCACTTCCCGCGCTTCGCGCCGGCCGCGCCAACCTGATCGAGCCGCTCAAGGAGGGGTCCGGCGGTGGCGGACACAGTGTTCGGCAGCAACGGCTCCGCGCCAGCCTGGTGGTTGCCGAAATTGCGCTGGCTCTCATGCTGGTCATCGGGGCCGGCCTGCTGGTGCGGAGCTTCTGGATCCTGAGCAACGTCGATCCGGGATTCCGGACCCGCGGCCTTCTCGCGATCGACATCTCGCCGCCGGGAAAGCGGTACGCTGAGCCAGCGCAGGCCGGCGCGTTCTACACCCGCGTGCTCGACGCCGTGAGGGCGGTGCCCGGAGTGCAGCAGGCAGCGCTCAGCAATCACCTGCCGCTCAACGGCGCGGCGCTGACGACGCATGTCGGCATTCCGGGACGCGCACCGGATCCGGATCACGAGCCGATCGTACTCTTCCGCACCCTCTCGCCGGAGTACATAGGTACTCTAGGTATCCCGTTGCGCGCAGGTCGCAATTTCACGACCGCGGACCTCGGTGGCGGTACGGCTGTCATGGTCAACCAGACCTTCGCGCGGACCTTCTGGGCCGGGCACGACGCCGTTGGTCGGCAAGTCGAGCTCCACAAGTCGGCGCAGGGATTTGCCGACCTTGGCGAACCACTCTCCGGAACCGTGGTCGGGGTCATCGGCGACGTGCATCACTTCGGTGTCAACTCGCCGCCGGTCGCAGAGGTCTACCTCCCCTACACGCGCAATCCCTGGTCACACATGGTCGTGGTCGTGCGAGGCCAGGGTGACGTGACGGCGCTGATCTCGGCGATGCGGCGAGCCATTCTCAGCGTCGAT
>JBEPVV010000329.1:0-2857 GCA_041690795.1 Gemmatimonadota bacterium
GGCCTGTTCGGGACTCATGTAGGCTGGCGTGCCGATGGCCATGCCGGTCCCGGTCAGGCCCGCGTTGGCCGCGCGTGACGCGTCGATGGCGCGGGCGATGCCGAAATCGGTCACCACCGCGTGACCACCGGAGAGCATGATGTTTTCCGGCTTCACGTCGCGATGCACCACCCCGTGCTTGTGCGCATACGCAAGCCCGCTGGCGGTATCACGAATGATCTCTGCCGTCCGCTCCATCGATACATGCCCTTCACGCTGGAGCAGGTCGCGCAGCGACTCGCCTTCGACGAACGGCATCACGTAGTAGAGAAAGCCGTCGGCCGCACCGGAGTCGTAGACCGGCACGATGTGCGGATGCTGCAGCTGCGCGGCGGTTTCGATCTCGCGCAGGAAGCGCTCGCTCCCGAGCGTGGCGGAAAGTTCCGGGCGCAGAAGCTTGATCGCCACCTTGCGGTGGTGCTTCAGATCCTCGGCGAGAAACACCGTTGCCATGCCGCCCTGGCCAATCTCTCGCTCGACGGCATAGGTGTCGCGGAGCGCGGCCCGCAGGCGCTCAATAGTCTCTGACATGGGCCCGCGTTGGGTGAGGGGAACGCTGAAATGTACTCCGCATCCACGTTTCGAAGAAACCGCTGCCGCTGTCCGAAATGGTCTCCCCAGCGGCCCGCCCTCGTGCCTGCCAGTGTCCGCGCATCTGCAGGAAGACGCGATCGGGCCCTGCGGCGAGCGACGTCGACGCCGCGACATCGAGGATGACGACGTCCAGCCGCAGCGTATCGGTGAGGCGGACGGCGTCGATGTGGAGCGACTCGGGCGCGCTGATGCCCGGAAACCCGGGAATGGCGCGGCCTCCCATGCGCCGGACCTCTTCGAAACGGTAGACCTGCTGGAAGCCGAGCGAATCCTCCAGGGCGAAAAAGAACGGCACCGACCCCGGGCGCCGGTCTTCGGGGAGCACACCACCGTAGAGCACGGCATGGCTGCCGCCCTGGCCCGCACCCCACTCCCAGGTCACGGCGTGCCAGCTGCCCCAGTTGTGATCGTGGTAGGCCTGGGCTCCGCGAACGACGACGCAGGACGCCCCGTCGCAGAGTCGGCCCGAGGCGGAACCCGACAGCGCAGGAACCGCGTATCCGGACGGCGAGCTTCCCGCGCCAAGCTCGATCGGCGGAAAATATCGATGCGGCGACGGCGTGATCACGAGGTCGAACGTCGCACGGCCGGAGTGGCCGCGTACGTGATAGGTCCCATCCCGCTGGGTGACCGTGCCGGGTCCCACCGTGAGGTCAGCACGCAAGGTGTCAGTGACCACGCGGTCGCGAGGTATCGATGTGACGAAGCGGTGATACGCGCCGCCAGGAAGGCGATGCGTCACCAGCAGTTGCCCGCCGAAGTGCGTCGAGGACGGATCACCGGCCACCAGCAGCGTGATGTACCACCACTCTCGCGCGGTGACGACGACGTTGAAATATTGCCACTCGGCCCAGGTCGAATCGCCCTGCGCCGGGCGATGGAAACGATCGATCTCGTCGTAGAGTTGCTGTGCGTCCGGCGCGATCCAGCGCCGATCGCTGGCGTTGGATGACCAGGAGCCGGCGATGACGTGCAGCCCGGATCCAGCGCGCAGCGCGGCAGCCGGGAGTTCGCCGCCGGCGCGAACAGCGAAGGAGGTATCGGCCGTGCGGACGGTCGCCAGCTTCAGCTCGATCACCGGCGAAATCGAGGCGACCGCCGAGGCGTGGCGCGCTCCGCCGAGTATTTCGCGCGCCACGAATGGCGCCGCGTTGATGCCGAAAAACATTCCCGCGAGACCGCCGCTCCGTAACGCCTCGACATCAACGCCTTGCGGGAGCACCGTAAGTTCGCCGCCGCCGACCAGCGCCACGTCGCGCGACTGGTCGAGCATCGCATCGCCAACCGACAGCAGGACGATCATTACCGCTACACCAAGGGCATAGCCGACAAGGAGCACGAGGGCTCGACCGGGCCGCACCAGCAGGTGGCGGAAGGCGAGGCGCGCGTACATCAACGCTCGAGCTGTCCGTCGAGCATGCGCACGACGCGGCTGGCGTCGGCCGCCAGGCGATCGTCGTGGGTGACGACGACGAGCGTCATTCCGTCGGCATGCAGCTGGCGGAACAGCGCGAGGATATCGCGACCGGTTGCGGCGTCGAGCTCGCCAGTCGGTTCGTCGGCGAGAAGAATTGCGGGACGGTTGGCGAGTGCGCGCGCAATGGCAATCCGTTGCATCTCCCCGCCGGAGAGTTGCGTCGCCCGATGTTGCGCCCGGTGCGGCAGCCCCACGTACTCCAGCAACGCGCGGGTGCGCTCCTGACGAAGCGCCCGCGACATCCCAGCTTCGGCCATCGGCAGCTCGATGTTTTCACTTGCGCTCAGGACCGGCAGCAGGTGAAACCGCTGGAAGACAAAACCGATGCGTTCGAGCCGGAGCCGGGTGAGCGCGCGATCCGTGAGGCCGGCGGTGGCTTGGCCCAGCAGCGTAATCACGCCGCTCGAGGGCGAATCGAGGCCGCCAAGCAACGTCAGCAACGTCGACTTGCCCGACCCGGATGGACCGACAACCGCGAGGTATTCGCCCGCGGCGACGGCAAGCGACACATCACGCACCGCGTGGACGTCGGCTTGATCGAGTCGGTAACTCCGGGAAACCGCCGTGGCGGTGATGACATCGGTCACGGCGCGTCGCTCCGCAGCGTTGCTGCAATGGGCGTACTGGCGGCCCGCCATGCCGGCCACGCGCCGGCAAGCAGTCCGGTCACCAGCAGCGTGCCCGCCGCGCCGATGAGCTGGTCGCGATCGGCCACGAAGAACGAGATGGCAGCGGGAAGCCCGGGAA
>JBEPVV010000330.1:0-2854 GCA_041690795.1 Gemmatimonadota bacterium
CCAGCGTGGCCAGCTCTGCGAGTTGCTGTGGGACGTGCCCAACGATCCGCGCGGCGAACTGCGCTGGAGCCTCAGCAAGATTAGAGGCCTCGTCGACGAACCGGCCCGGCCGAGGGTCGATACCAGGGGCGACACGATTGCGCTCGACCTGGCGGATGTCCTCGTCGATGCGGTCGAGGTCGGTCGCGCGGTCAATGACATCGCGGTACTCTCCGTCGACCGCCTGAGCTCACTTGCCGCGATGTTCGCCGGAGACTTTCTCGAAGGCCTGGAGATCGATCGCAGCCCAGCCTTTAACACCTGGGTCACGGCGCAGCGCCGCCACTTCCGCGGCTATCGCACCGCATTGCTGGAGCAGCTCGTCAAGGTCGCGCCGGACCCCGAGGTACTGTCCCATCTGGAACAATGGCTGGTACTGGCGCCATTCGACCAGCACGTCCATGAACTGCTGCTGAGCACACTCGCCCGACACGGTCAGATCCGCGAAGCCGAGGAGCATCTCACAGCGACCATACGGCTGTTTGAATCGGAAGGTCTCGACAGTGCGCCGCTCCGCGATGCGTGGCGAACCGCGAAGGCGCAGATCGAGAGCCCGCCACGCGCCCAGTCTGTTGTTTCAGGTGAAACTGTATCGCCAGGTGACGACCGCCGCGACGATTCGATCACTGCGGCGCGCCGTGGATCGATCGCGGTGATGCCGTTCAGCGATCTGTCCAAGCCGGTGGGCGGACCCGGTGGTGCCGCAGGTGCCCTGGCGCGCGACGTCATCACCAGACTTGCGAAACTCCGCAGCCTGTTCGTCATAGCTCAGGGCACGATGTTCGCCTTGCATGAACAAGGCATCACCGCGGAAGCCGCGGGCCGCATGCTGAACGTCGACTACGTAGCCAGCGGGTCCGTATACCGCGGCAGCAACCGCTTAGCAGTGATGGTTGAACTAACCGAGGCGCGGACCTCCCGCATTGTCTGGTCTGAAACGTTTGATCACCGGATCGACGACGCGTTGCTGGTGCTGGAGGAGATCGGCGACCGCATCGTCGCGACCATTGCCAGCGAGATCGAGGCGAACGAGCGCAACCACGCCATCCTGAAACCACCCAGCTCGTTGGATGCGTGGGAAGCGCATCACCGCGGGCTGTGGCACATGTATCGCTTCAACAAGCCGGACAACGATCAGGCGCGGCATTTCTTCGAGATGGCGGTGCGGCTCGATCCGACCTTCGCGCGTGCCTACGCCGGCTTGTCCTTCACGCACTTCCAGAGTGCGTTCCAGGGATGGGAGAAACGCGAATCACAAATCGATCGGGCGTACGAAACCGCCGGCCACAGCCTGATGGCGGACGATCGCGATCCGGCCGCGCATTCGGCGATGGGGCGGGCGCTGTTTCTGCGTGGTCACCACGACCAGTCCATCGTCGAACTGGAGCAGGCCATCGACCTCAGTCCTAACTTCGCGCTTGCGCACTACATGTTTGGCCTGGTCCATGCGCAGACCGGTGATCCGGCAGCCGCCATCGCATCGTCCGACCGCGCGCGGCGACTGAGCCCATTCGACCCGATGCTGTTCGGCCCGCTTGGCGCGCGTGCCATGGCGCTCGTGCGGATGCGGCGCTTCGAGGAAGCCGCGGAATGGGGCGTCAAGGCCGCGACTCGCCCGAACGCGCACGCCCACATCCATGCGATCGCTGCGTTCTCCCTGGCGCTTGCGGGACAGGCCGAGCAGGCGCGAGTTCATTTCGCTGCCATCCACAGGATGGCGCCGGGCTATCGTTTCGCCGACTTTATCAGTGCGATGCAGTGCGCACCGGATGGCGAGAAGCTGTTCCGCGAAGCCGCGAACCGTATCGGCCTGCGCTGAACGGCCCTGATTCCAAGGGCCGAAGGCACTGGGGAGGCTCCTCGTCGCCCACACGATGTGTGAATCCAGTAGGGCGCAGTCCCCGCCATGACGGCACAATATAAAGCCAGCGCTGTACTGCTTCTGGGTCGAACGGCATCTGTTGCGTCCTGGCCAGAGTAGGAAGGTTCCACACGGAGCGCACTGAGATCGGCACGGAGGGCCACCGAGGAAGCATCAAGCGCTGCGCGGAGCGCATACACACTTCCTCCGTGGCAATCTCGGTGCGCTCCGTGTGGAACCTTGCCTTGCCTTAACTTACGAGACCTGCGCCGCCGCCCGGTTGCCGTACATCGCGTCGAGCTTCGCGAAGCTGATCATGTCGGTGTATTCGGCAACCATGTCTGGCGTGGCGACCTCGATCATGATGCGGTTCTCCACCCAGAACTCGATCACGTGGAAGAACGGCTTCTGCCCCGGTGCGCCACGCCCGAAATACTTGGTCCGCCAACCCTCGCGTTCGCCGATACGCTCAACCGTCGGACGGTCGACGGGCACGGACAGCAGTAGATGGAACGGCACGTAGCCCGGCGTCGCCTGCCCGGAGCGGCATTGCTGATCGTCGCTGCCGCCGGGCACCAGGGTAACGCCCTCGGGATAGACCTCGATCAGCGTGCCGTGGTCGTCCTCGCTCACGGCCATGAACGAGCTGGCGATGCCGCCGGGGAACGGATAGGCGCGGCCGCCCATGACTTCGGCGAGGACCTCGGCGACGTGCTTCGGGTCGTGTGCGGAAATCGAGACGTGGTGGATCATCGGAAAGCTCCTCCTCAGTAGGTCCGGAACATCTGTGCGATGCTGTCCGGGTCAGTGGTGACGGTCAGTGCCAGCGCGAGCAGGATGCGCGCCTTCTGCGGGTTGAGGTTGTCGGCGATCAGGAAACCGTATTCGGTCAGCCGTTTGCCACGGAACGTGCGGCCAGAGCCAGCACGCGTCGATTGCACCACCGTGATGCCT
>JBEPVV010000331.1:0-2846 GCA_041690795.1 Gemmatimonadota bacterium
GTGTAGGTGTCCTTCGATTCGATCGACTGGCCCCAGGTGCGCAGGACCTTCAGGTAGGTGTTCTCCAGTTCCTCGCGCTTGCCGCCAACATCGACGGTGTCAGTCTGTGCGTTGAGGCGGAGGAAGAGCTGGTGCGCCGAGTGCAGGAACGTGAGCGCTTCGATGTTCCGGTTCTGTTCCTGGCAAAGCACGGCCATCTCCCGACACGCTTCGGCTTCGCTGAGCACTGATCCCGTTCTCTTCGCCAGGTCGAGCGCGGCGTGCAGTCTCGCTTCGGCCAGCACCGGTTGTCCCGTGTGGCGGTAGACGACGCCCAGCATTCGGTAGGCATCGGTCTTGTCCAGTTCCGCTTCGAGTTCGTTGAAGAGCTGCAGCGCGCATTCGGCGTTACGCTTGGCGTCGTCGTAATGACCGCGTGCGATGTGCACTTCCGCGTGATTCAGGAGGCAGAGTCCCTGCAGGTGCGAGTCGTTGTTCTGCTGCGCCAGCGCGTAGCTGCGGCGGAAATGGTCGTCGGCGATGTCCCAGAGCTTTCGGTCGGCGTGCAGCATCCCGAGATTATGATGGGCCAGGGCGCAGCCGGTATCGTCGTCGGCGCGTTGATACGCTTCGAGCGAGCGCTGATAGTGGGCGAGCGCCGCGGGCAAGTCGCCCTCCACGTTGTGAAGGATGCCGAGATTCTGCTCGATCCGGGCGACCAGGGCGGCACTCTCTGCCCCGGTTTCACGCGCCTGCTGGTACAGGCTGCGCGCCTCGTCCATGTCGCCGTTTTCAAAGGCCATCACTCCGCGGGCGTTGAGGGCGTGGGCCGCGAGGACGTTGTTGCCGACGTGGACCGCGAGCTTGCGACTCTTCTCGCAGAGCGAGCGGGCGAGCACCGGCTGATTGCGACGGTGGTGAAGCACGCTCAGCGAACGGTACGCTTCGATGACCGTAGTGAACTCGCCGGCTTCCATGCCGATCCGAATGACGCGTTCATACAACTCCAACGCGTCCAGCACCTTGCCGGCCTGATCGGCGCCCCGGGCCTCACCCAGCAGGTCCGCGGGATCTTGGCGTGGGTCGGGCGTCGGCGCTACCCGACGGACTGAGTTCTCGGTCGATCGCATACTGCGTTCCATGGCAGAGCCCGTGCCGGGCAGGTTGCGCCAGCTGCCGGATGTTCGCACGGGGCGACGTGATGGTAAGCGGAAACCAACTATGTGCGCGGCGAGCGCACACCCTGATGATTCCTGCCATTGTCGCGCGGCGTCCGCACTGTCCCGATTGGTGACTGCGCGCCGACGCAACAGGGGCGTGACGGCACTCTTTGTGCTGTTTTGCGTCACGTCATCCCTGGGCTCGCGTAGCTCCCGCTGTGGAGGTTCGATGCAGACTGACGGCCGCGTCGCGCCCCGCCAGATATCGGCGACACCACTCCTGTCAGGCAGGGGATTCATGCGACCCGGTCTTCGGGGGGCCTGGTCGATGCTGCTGGTCGGTAGCGCGCTGCTATCGAGCGGTTGCGCGCGGCCGGCTGGTTGCTCCGGCAGTTACTGTGGGACACTGGTGTTCGCCGCGCCGGGTGAACCCACCACGCTGCTGCCGCCGATGTCCGACGCTGGCGCCGACCGCGACATCTTCGATCAGCTCTTTCTCAAGCTCGCCGACATGGGCGCCAACGGGAACACCGTCGGAGACAAGTCGTTCGAGCCGCAGCTGGCGTCGGGCTGGGAGTGGAGTTCGCCGTTGACGCTGGTCTTCCATCTCGATCCGCGCGCGCGCTGGCATGACGGGAGGGCGGTGACGAGCGGCGATGTGCTCTTTACCTATCACGTGTATACCGACAGTGTCGTCGATTCGCCGTATCGTCCCAACCTCCGGCACATCACCGCCGTCACCGCGACTGACTCCGCGACGGTGATGTTCACCTTCGATCGCCGTTATCCGGAGATGTTCTTCGACGCCTCGTACCACATGCGAATTCTTCCGGCCCACCTGCTGCAGGCGCTGCAACCGGCGCAATGGCACGATGCGCCTTTCGGTCGGACGCCGATCGGCGATGGACCCTATCGGTTCGTGCGCTGGACGCCTGGCCAGAGCGTCGAACTCGCGGCGGACTCCACCTTTTTCCTCGGGCGCCCGTACATCCGACGACTGATCTGGCGGTTCACGGCCGACCTGACGGTCGCGGTCACGCAGGTGGTCGCCGGCGAGGCCGATGCGATTCAGGTGCTGGTGACGCCGGCGAACATCGCCCGCGCGACTGGCGCCGCGCACCTTGTGTCGTACCGGTACCCGGGCTCGGTGTACACGACGGTCGGGTTCAACCTTCGCGCCAATGGCGACGGCCACCGTCCGCACCCGATCTTCGGCGACCCCGATGTGCGTCGTGCGCTGGTCCTCGCGACGGATCGCGTGCGGATGGCGCAGAGTGTCTTTGGTGAACACGCCGGCGTGCCACCAGGGCCGGTCTCCCAGATGTGGCAGAGCCTGTGGTTTGCCGATCTCACGATTCCGCCATTCGATACCGCCGCGGCAAACCGCCTTCTTGATGCACGTGGCTGGCGACGAAACACACCTGACGGCATCCGCGAGCGCAACGGCGTCAAGTTTTCGTTCCGGCTGGCGGTACCCGCAAGCAGCGGCACGCGCAAGCAATACGCGCAGTTGATCCAGGAGCAGTTACGGGCCGTGGGCGCGGCGGTGCTGATCGACCAGATGGAAGCGGCCACGATGCAGGCCAACCAACGCTCCGGCGCGTACGATGCCGCCATCGAATCGTGGAGCACCGATCCCAGTCCGACATCGGGCATCACGGAAGCGTGGCGTCGCGACGGACCTTCCAACTTCGGACACTATGCCAG
>JBEPVV010000332.1:0-2843 GCA_041690795.1 Gemmatimonadota bacterium
CGTCCGGCTCGTGGGCTCGGATATGTGTTTAAGAGCCCGCGCCGACTCTTCACGCCCGTCACCACGACTGCAACTCCGCCCGACAGCACCACCGCACTTGCGAGCGGCTCGTCCAGCTGAGCTGAGCGCGCGGGGCTACGCGTCGTTGCCGTTGTGCTGTTCACCCACCACCCAGGTCAGCAGCGCGGCGACACCGAGTGTGAGCGCGCCACCGACGGCCTCCATCGGTTTGTCCCGAATCACGATGATCAACGTCCAGAGCGAAAACCCGGCGAAGAAGAGCGGCGTCCACGGATATCCCCACACGCGATAAGGCCGCGGCAGATCGGGCTCCCGTCGCCGCAGGATGATGACGCCTACCACAGCAAGCAGCGAGAAGAGCGTGAGGGTGAACCCGGCGTAGGTCAGCACCCCCACAAACGAATCGGTCAGCACAAAAGCAAGCGCCAGCGCGCCCTGCAGCATCACCGCACGCGTCGGGCTGCCGGTCACCCCCCGTTGTGCCAGGGCACGGAGCGCGGGAATGTCCTCCGCCATTGCTTCGATCACGCGAGGGCCTGCGAGCGTCATCGCGCTGATGGTCGACACCAGCAGGATCGCGATCAGCCCGCTCATGATCCGGCCGCCCGATTCACCGAGCACCCGCCCGGCCACGATGGCACCGACTTCGACTTGGCCGGCCAGATCGGCGATCGGTGTCGTGCGCAGGAAGACCCAGTTCAACGCCACATACAGGGCCATCACGATGAGGGTCCCCGTCACCAGCGCGCGCGGCACGTTGCGCTCGGCATTGACGATCTCGCCCTGGAAGTACGACGCCGCGTTGAATCCCGAATACGCATATGACACAAAGATCAGCGACAGCGCGAACGGGCCGCTGGTGATCACGCCCCAGCTACCAGGTTTCGGCGCGAACGTCATCGCGACTGGCCCCGGATGCATGAGACCGATCACCACGAACGCCGCGATCAGCAACACCTTGAGCGACGTGATGATTACCTGCACGCGGCCACCGATGGCCGGGGCAAGCAGGTGCACGCCGGAGGCCGCAAGGATGGCAACGATGCCGAGCGTTTGGGGCTTGATGCCGACCAGCGGCCCCGCGTAGCGACCCAGCGCGATCGCGGCGAGCGCCACCGGCGCCGAGAAACCGGCCACGATCGAGACCCAGCCGGCAACGGTGCCGACGGCCGGATGATAGATCCGGCCCAGAAAGCGGTACTCGCCACCGGAGCCGTGAATTGCGGCCGAGAGTTCGCCGTACGTCAGCGCCCCGGCGAGCGCGATCAACCCGCCGACGGCCCAGAGCGCGAGCAGCGCAAAGCCGTCGGTGGTTTCCTGCACCTGCAAGCCAAGCGTCGTGAAGACGCCCGTGCCAACGATGTTGGCAACGACCGCGGCGAGCGCGGCGGCAAAGCCGAGGGAACGGCGGGATGGCGGCATGGTCATGAGGCGGCGATAATCAAGTTAAGCGTACGTCCGCTCGCCTCCCCATCCACGCCGGAATCCACGATGACGATTGGCCCGCCAGACCCGTTGTCCCGTCGCGACCTGATCAAGTCGGCCGGTATGGCCGGAGCAGCGCTGGCGTTGCCGCCGGCGCTGCTGGTGCAGCCGGCGAACGGGCCCGCCGCTCCGACCATGATGGGTGTGCCGTTCGAGCGCCACCCCACAGTGCGCGTGGCCATCGTCGGCACCGGCTTGCGGGGAAGCTCGGTGCTCGGCGAACTGCTAGCCGTCGATGGCGTCCGCATCACCGCGCTCTGCGACATCGTGCCCGCCAAGGCAGAGCGCGCCGCCAAACGCGTCACCGATGCGGGACAGCCGGCGCCGGCGCTCTACACCGCCGGCGAGCGCGATTTCGAGCGCCTGGTGACTCGCGACGACATCGATATCGTGTACACCGCAACACCATGGCCCTGGCACACACCGGTCTGTCTCGCTGCGCTCAAGGCCGGAAAACACGCGGCGACAGAAGTGCCTGCAGCAACCTCGCTGGAGGAGTGCTGGGAACTGGTGACGGCGTCGGAGAAATCACGCCGGCATTGCCTGTTGATGGAAAACTGCTGCTACGATTTCAACGAGACGCTGGTCAACACCATGGTGAAGAAGGGGCTGTTCGGCGAAGTGAACTACGCCGAGGCCGCGTACATCCACGACCTCCGGGCACTGCTCTTCGAAGATCGTGACGAGGGACTCTGGCGGCGCGTTCCGCACACCAACCGCCAGGGAAATTTCTATCCGACCCACGGACTGGGGCCGGTGTCGTGGTATCTCGATATTCACGGCGGGGATCGCTTCGACTACCTCGTATCGATGTCGACGCCCGAACGCGGTCTTTCGCTCTGGCGGGAGGCGCACGTGCCAAAGGACTCGCCCAAGTGGCGCGAGGTCTACGTTGAAGGCGACATCAATTCGTCGCTGGTGAAGACCGTGCGCGGCAAGACGGTCCTGCTGCAGCACACTGTCACCAGTCCCACCCCGTATGATCGCCTCAACTCGATTCGCGGCACCCGTGGCGCGTTCAAGGACTATCCCGCCCGCATCTACATGGACGGGCAGAAGGGCGCGGAAGACTGGCAATCGATCGATGCCTTCAAGGACGAGCACACGCATCCGCTGTGGAAACGCGTTGGCGCGATTGCGCGAGAGAAAGGCGGGCACGGCGGCATGGATTACATCATGGCGTATCGGCTGATCGAATGCATGCGCGAAGGACTGCCGCCCGATTTTGACGTCTACGATGCGGCCGCCTGGAGCGCACCTTGGCCGCTGAGCGAGACCTCCGTCCGGCACGGCAGCGTGCCGGTCAGGTTTCCCGACTTCACGCGCGGCGAATGGCA
>JBEPVV010000333.1:0-2843 GCA_041690795.1 Gemmatimonadota bacterium
GTGCTCGAGCAGCGCAGTCGTCGTCGTCTTGCCGTTGGTGCCGGTGACCACAACCGCAGGAACATCGGGCATGGCATCGAGACCGAGTTGTGCTTCGGCGAGCACGAGCACGTCAGCCTCGTGCGCCGCGCGCACCACTGCCGCATCGGGCGGAATTCCCGGCGAAAGAATCAACGCTGCGGCGCGGGCCACACGCCGGAGGTCGTGACCACCGACTTCGAGCCCCAACGCATCGTCGCCCGCCAGTTGGGACGCCGCCGCATGAGCCGCTGCCGACGAGGAGGCGTCCGAGGCATAGACAGCTATGCCTCGCGCCCGCAGCAGCCTGGCCGCCGCGACCCCGCTACGCGCCAGCCCCGCCACCGCGACCTCGCGGCCTCCGGCGTGCCACTCGTCGAAGCGGCTCACCGAAGTTTGAGCGTGGCCACGGCCACCAGCGCGCAGAAGATCCCGAGGATCCAGAATCGCACCACCACCGTCGACTCCATCCAGCCAAGCTTCTCGAAGTGATGGTGCAGCGGCGCCATGCGGAAGAAGCGATGCCCGTCAGCGTACTCGCGCCCGCGAGTGCGCTTGAAGTAGCGGTACACCGTCGTCTGGATGATGACCGAAACCGCCTCGGCCACGAAGACGCCGCCGATGATCACCAGCAGGAACTCGGCCTTGAGCAGGATCGCCAGGGTGCCAAACGACCCGCCGATGGCGAGCGACCCGGTGTCGCCCATGAAGACCTGCGCCGGGTGGGCGTTGAACCAGAGAAATCCCAGGCAGGCGCCCATCAGCGCGGCGCAGAAGACGGCGAGCTCGCCCGATCCCGGCAGGTAGAAGAGGTTGAGGTAGCCGGTCAGGTCAATGCGACCGAACACATAGGCGAAGAAGGCAAATGCGGCGGCGGCGATGATCGACAACCCGGTGGCGAGTCCGTCGAGTCCGTCGGTGAGGTTGACCGCGTTGGAGAATCCGGTCACGACACCGGTAACGAAGATCACGTAGACCAGGGGGACGAACACCACGACGAGATACTTGAAGAACGGCACCGTCGTCGCCGAAGCGGGCACCGTCGCCGGCGAGACGACCGGCCAGTGCAACAGCATGATGCCGAGCGTGATGCCGAAGATGATCTGCGCGGCAAGCTTCCACTTCGCCACCAGGCCGCGCGAGCGACCCTCGACCACCTTGAGGTAGTCGTCGATGAAGCCGATGCCGCCGGTCCAGAGCATTGCCACGACAGTGACGACGATGAACGGATTGTCGAGCGGCGCCCACAGCAGCGTGGGAATCACCGTCGCGGCAATGATGATCAGGCCGCCCATGGTTGGCGTGCCGCGCTTGGCCTGGTGACTCGCGGGCCCTTCGGCGCGGATGACCTGGCCGACCTTGTGGGCGCGCAGCCGTCCGATCACCCACGGGCCCAGCGCGAATGCAATGATCAGCGCCGTTACCATCGCTCCCGCCGCACGGAAGGAGATATAGGTGAAGAGATTGAAAAAGAGGTGCGTCTTCCCGAGCGGCGCCAGCAGGTGGTAGAGCATCCGTCCTCAGGTCGTGGTGTCGGCGCGCGGAAGAATCGAGGGAAGAATACGTTCCAGCGTCACGCCGCGTGAACCCTTCAGAACAACGAGTTCGTCGCCGCGCAGCCGGGCAGCCAGCAGCGGGCCCAGGGATTCCGCATCGGGCGCCTCGATCAGCCGGTCACCGTACGCAGCGCGGTGCGGGGCGAAGGCTGGAACGAAGTCGCCGACGAGCGCGAGCAGGTCCGGCTGCAGGTCGGCCAGCCATGCGGCGACTTCGGCGTGGAGGCCGGGCGCGTGATCGCCCAGTTCGCGCATGGTGCCGGCAACGAAGACGAGACGGCGGCCGTCACGAAGCTCGTTGGCGAGCGCGATGGCTGTGGCGAAAGACTGCGGGTTGGCGTTGTAGCCGTCGTTGACGACGGTCAGCGTGCCGTGCTGCGACAACTCCCCGCGCCCGCCGGGCACGACGAAGGTTTCCAGCGCGACCGCCACTGCATCCAGGTCGAGCCCGAGTTCGTGCGCGACCGTCCAGGCGAACATGGCGTTGCCGGCCTGGTGGCGCCCGCGTGCTGCCAGCACGAAGGAGTGGTCGTCGATGGTCACCCTCGGCCGTCCGTCACTGGTCATGGTCACGGATTGCGGCACGACGTCGGCGTCGTGCAGTCCAGCGGTGATGACCCGCTGGGCTAGTCGTCGTGCACCAGGCGCCAGCTCGGCGGGTTCCATTCCCACGATGGCAAGGGGCACGTCGCGGGCCAGTGACAGCTTCTCGCGGACCACGCCGGCGACCGAACCGAATCCTGCCAGATGCCCCGATCCCGCATTGAGCACGACCGCGATATCGGGGTCGATGATCTCGCGGTAGCGCGCGATCTCGCCGGGAAGGTTGGCGCCCGCCTCGATCACCAGCGCCTCGACATCCCAGGGAGCCTCGAGGATGGTCATCGGCACGCCGATCATGTTGTTGTTGTTGACCCGGGTGCGATGCGTGAGCCAGCGCGTGGCGATCACCGCGCCGATCATCTCCTTGGTGGACGTCTTGCCGTTCTGTCCGGTGATCGCGATCACCGGGCCGTTGAAGTGGCGGCGGTGCGCCGCGGCGAGGTCACCAAGCGCCCGGAGCGTGTCGTCCACTTCGTAGAGCGTGAGTCCATCGACGGCCGGCGTACCACGCCGCACCACGGCGCCGATGGCACCGGCATCGCGAGCGAGTGGGAGGAAGGCGTGCGCATCGAATCGTTCGCCGCGCAGGGCCACGAAGAGCGCACCCGGAGCAAGCGACCGGGTATCGGTGAGGATGTCATCAAATCCGATCGGTTCGGAGCCCGC
>JBEPVV010000334.1:0-2812 GCA_041690795.1 Gemmatimonadota bacterium
GAGCAGGTACATCCCGATGTTGGTCGGCGACGTGCGTTGCGCCACCACCGGTTCGGGCGTTTCCTGGAAATTGTCCGGCGGAAGCGCGCCGCTCTCCGGCATCACGAAGGCGGTGAAATACCGCCATGTTCGCCGGGCGATCAGCCGGAGCGTCAACGCATCGTCGGCCGACAGCGTCGCCACGACGGCGCTCGTCCCGGGGCGGCTCAGCCATCCGGCGATTGCCGGCGAGAGCGCCCAGAGCACGAGAAAGGGAATCGCAACGGGCAGCGCTGCCGGGTGACGCACTGTGACCGCCACCGCGCCAACGACACTCAGAATCACGGCGCCAGCCATCCCTCGGTACAGCGCTACAAGGCTGGTCGGTGCGCGCGACGCGGCGCTTGCCGCCGAAACCCATTCCAGCATCCGGCGGTGTGAGAACACGACGCGCCACAGCGTGAGCAGGATGGCATCTGCCATCCCCCAGGCCTGGTGCGCCATCATGATCAGCAGGAAGAGCGACTGGCGGCCGGCCACGGCGAAATCGCGCGCCACGGCGCGGAGGTGACTGCGCTTCGAGATTCCCGGCGCCCTCGGCACCAGTCCGATCAGTGCCGGCAGTACCGCCGGAATCGCGATCACCGCCACGACGAACACCGTCCACAACAGCGGCGTTGTCTGTGGCAGTGTCCAGCCTGCCACTAGCGTGAGCAATGCCGTCGGCATCGACAGGCTGCGACGGAGGTTGTCGAGCATCTTCCATCGCTCGATCAGCGTCATCCGCTCGCGCAGGATCCAGGGCAGCAGCTGCCAGTCGCCGCGCGTCCAGCGATGTTGTCGTGCGGCGGCGGTCGCGTACCGCAGCGGTGCCGCTTCGAAGAACTCCGCATCGGTCACCAGACAGGCGCGCGCGAAGACCGACTCGAACAGGTCATGACTCAGCAGTGCATTCTCCGGCACGCGACCGTCGAGCGATCGCTCGAACGCATCGATGTCGTAAATCCCCTTGCCGGCGTATGAACCTTCGTTGAACAGGTCCTGGTAGACATCGGACACAGCGGCGGCGTACGGATCGACTCCGGCTGACCCGGACGACAACTGCTGGAAGCGGGATCCGGTGCGCCCCGGTAGCGGCGGCGTCACGCGTGGCTGAAGAACCGAGTAGCCGTCGACCACATGCCGGGTCACTGGGTCGATGCGCGGTCGGTTGAGTGGGTGCGCGAGCGTCCCCGCCAGGCGCCGAACCACTCCGATCGGGAGTCGCGTGTCGGTGTCGAGCGTGACGATGAAGCGCACGTCCGTCGGCGTTGTGACCGTGCCGTCCGGACCTGGCAGGAATGACGTATCCGTGGCCCCGCGCAGCAGCCGGTTCAATTCGTGGAGCTTTCCCCGCTTCCGCTCCCACCCCATCCAGGCGCCTTGTCGCGCGTTCCACAGCCGGCGACGGTGGTAGAGCAGGAACCGCGGCGTTCCGTCCGGCGCTGCCTCGTAGCGGGTATTGAGCTCGGCGATACCCGCGCGGGCGGCAACGAGAATTTCCTCATCGCCTGCGACTTGCTCGCTCGCGGCATCGATCCAGTCGGAGAGCAGCGCGAATTGAACGTCGCCCTCGGCGTTGGCGAGGAAATGCACCTCGAGCCGGTCGATCTCCTCGATGACGTCGTCCCGGCTGCTCAACAGGGTCGGGACAACCACCATCGTTCGCGCGCTCGCTGGCACGCCGTCCCGGAACTCGAGTCGCGGCGGCAACCGGGGGGGCACCAGCGATGTCACTGCGCGGTTGAGGAGCGCGATCGCCAGATCCGATGCCGGGATCGCCGCCAGGAGGCCCAGTACCAACAAACCGGTCCCATGCTCGCCCTCCCGCAGCGCATAGTGGAGCGGGACCGCAAGCACGACCGCGGTCATGACCAGCAGTGTCATTAAGTAGCCGGGCGTCGCCGCGTCGATGAACGCACGCTCCAGCCGCAGCTTCCAGGTCGGGCGGAAATGAATCTGGCGCTCGAATGCGCGCCGCCCGCCGCCGACCAGGTAGTAGCCGGGGTCGGCGCGCCGAGCGTCGTCGTCGACGACCTGCGCGCGCGCGGCATCGGCTTCTGCCAGCACGGTCCGGGCGATGTCGAGCTCGGCGCGTCGCGCGCCGCGAGCGAGATGCTCGACCGCATGTCGGTAGCTGTCGCGACTCTGAAAATCCATCGCCGCGAAGTGTTCGCTGCCGCGCAGCACCTCGTCGACGAGGCTCACGCTCTCGAAAAATGTCGACCAGTCGAGCGCCGACATCAGTCGCATGCTGGTGATGATGTTGCGCACGGTCACCGTCATCGCGGCCTGCCGACGGTGCTCGACCATGGTGATCTCGTCCGGGGTGGTGCCCTGTTCGGCCAGGCGGCGCCTCAGCCACACGAGGCCCGGCGTCACCGCCGGGTCCTGGTCCCGGAGGCGCTGCACCAGCTCCACGGCGAAGGCCGTCGCGAGCGGGGCGCCGTCGGTCTGGCGCATGACGGCGGCGGCCGAGCGCACGCCGCGCTCATCAGAACCGAGCAACTCGTCGGCGAAGCCGTCAGCCTCCTCGCGGGCCGCTCGCCCGCGCACCAGCGCGTCGGCGATCCGCCGGAGATTTTCGACCAGTACCACGCGTAACGTGATTGCCACCGCCCAGAGCTCGCCGATCGTCAGCGGCTGCACCCGCTGATATGCCTGCACGAAGCGGCGCAGTGTTTCCGGGTCGAAGCGGCTGTCGGTGTGCGCTACGAATGCCCAGGCGATGCCGTATACGCGTGGATAGCCGGCCAGCGCGCCTTCGGCCAGCTTGGGAAGTTCGCGGTAAAAC
>JBEPVV010000335.1:0-2789 GCA_041690795.1 Gemmatimonadota bacterium
CCACAGTACGGATGCCGCGCTCTCCACACGCAATTTTCGATATTGGGCGCAACAGTGGCTGGTCTATCTGGGCTGGTGGAAGGCAGCACCGCCGGCCGCGGCGCCGCCCTTTCGCGCGTTGCTCGACGGCTTCACCGCCTGGATGGCTGACGAACAGGGGCTCGCGCCCGCATCGATTCGCTCGCACGGCTGGAAGACGGCGACATTTCTCACGTGGTACGCGCGGCTGGCACGTCCCTTTGCGGACGTGACGATTCAGGACGTCGATGATTTCCTGGCCGCCAAGGGGAAGGCGACGTGGAGCCGCCGCTCGGTGGCCATTGCCGCTCAAGCGCTTCGGGCGTTTTTTCGCTATGCCGAATACCGGCAGCAGTGTCGGGCGGGTATCGCCGCCACGATTGCGGGGCCGCGACTCTTCGAGCAGGAAACCTTGCCGTCGGGGCCACCGTGGGCGGACGTGAAGACCATGATCACGCGCCAGAACACAGACCGGCCGGCCGACATTCGGCGCCGCGCCGCGCTGCTGCTGTTTGCCACGTACGGATTGCGCGTCAGCGAAGTGGCGCGACTCACCCTCGACGACCTGGACTGGGAGCAGGCGATCATGCGCGTGCGTCGGTCCAAGCGCCACGGCGTCCAGCTGTACCCGCTGACGAACGAAGTCGGCGGCGCCCTGGTGCGCTACATCACGCACGTCCGCCCGCGTGGTCGGTGGCGACAGGTGTTTCTCACGGCGCTCGCCCCGCATCGACCGATCTCCTGCGCCGGCCTCTGGAGCGTCGCCAGTCAGGCGATCCTCGCCAGCGGTATCGCGCTTCGGCATCACGGCCCGCACGCCTTGCGCCATGCCTGTGCGACGCGATTGCTCAGTGAAGGCCTCTCGCTGAAGGAAATCGGCGATCACCTCGGCCACCGCAGTGCCGATGCCACGACCATCTACGCCAAAGTCGATCTCCCCGGTCTTCGGGAAGTGGCCCGTTTCGACGTGGGAGGGCTGCTATGACGCTGGCCGAGGCGATCACGAAGTATGTCGATCTCAAGCAATCGATGGGCATGCGGTTTCAGAACGAACACCGCATCTTGCAGGCCTTCCATCGTCAGGTCGGTGACGTGCGCGTGGCCGAGGTCTCGCCCGAGGCGGTCGCGACGTTTCTCGCGGGGCGCGGCCCCATCACCGCCACGTGGCTCAATAAGCACCGCGCGCTGCGAGGCTTCTATCGGCATTGGATCACGCGCGGCCAGATCACGCACACGCCCGTGCCCACGGTCGTCCCGCGCATGGTCCAGACTTTCGTGCCCCACGTCTACAGCGACGACGAACTCCGCCGGTTGCTCCAGGCGATCGACGACAATCAGGCCCGGCGAGGCTGTCACGTCTCCGCCCCGACGTTTCGCGTGCTGCTGCTGCTTTTGTACGGTACCGGGGTGCGCATCAGCGAAGCGGTGACCCTCACGCGTGGCGACCTCGACCTGCACGCCGGGATGCTGCTCATTCGCGAGACGAAATTCTACAAATCCCGTCACCTGCCGCTCGGTCCGACGCTCGTGGCGCTCCTGGCCGCCGACGCCGCGCGAACGCCGCGCGCATCAACGGCGGACGCCACCGCGCCCTTCTTCACGACGGCCCGGGGCACCGCCGTCACCAAGGCGCTGGCGCGGCTGAACTTTGTCCACTTGCGTGCTCGTGCGGGCGTCCATGGACGTCCCGGTGTGCTCAGCGCGCCTCGGCTGCATGATTTGCGGCACTCCTTCGCGGTCAACCGCCTGGTGGCGTGGTACCGGGAAGGCGCCGACGTCCAGCGCCTGTTACCTCACCTGTCGACGTACCTGGGACACCGCCGCATCGAATCCACGCAGCGCTATCTCACGATGATCCCCGAACTCCTCGAGCAGGCGAGTGGGCGCTTCGAGCGCTATGCCACAACGGAGGCGTCCCATGCGTGAGACGAACGTCCTGGGCGCCTGGGTGCGCCGCTTCCTCCTGGAGTACTTGGTGGGCGAGCGCAATCTCGCACCGAACACGCGGTGCAGCTATCGCGATACGCTGTGCTTACTGATTCCCTTCACCGCGGCTGCGACCACCACGACCGTCGATCGGCTGACGATTGATCACGTGTCGGCGGATTGCATCCGACGATTCCTTGCCCACGTGGAAGACACGCGCCACTGTGGCATCGCCACGCGCAATCAGCGGCTCGCGGCGATCCACTCGCTGGCCCGGTACATCGGCGAACGCAGCCCCGAACATCTCACCTGGTGCAGCGAGGTCTGTCGCATCCCCTTCAAGAAAGCGCCGCGCGAAGCGGTGTGTTATCTCGAAAAGCCAGAGATGGACGCGCTGCTCGACGCGCCCGACCGAATGACCCGGCAGGGCTTTCGGGATCACACCGTCCTGCTCTTTCTCTACAACTCCGGCGCGCGCGCCAACGAAGTCGCCGGGGTCACGGTGGGCGACCTCGATCTCCCGGCCACGCATCAGGCCTCCGTCCGCCTGCTGGGCAAAGGATCGAAGGTGCGGCGATGTCCGCTCTGGGCGAGCACGGCGACCGCGCTGAAAGCGCTAACCGCCGGTCGCCCGGACCACGCCCCTGTTTTCGTCAACCGCCGCGCACAGGCGATGACGCGCTTCGGTGTCCACGATCTCGTCGTGCGCCATGCGCGGCAGGCGGCGGCGCTCATGCCGAGCCTCCAGCGGAAGCACGTCAGCCCTCACACGATTCGGCACACCACCGCGACGCACCTGCTGCGCGCTGGCGTCGACATCAATACCATCCGCGCCTGGCTTGGGC
>JBEPVV010000336.1:0-2782 GCA_041690795.1 Gemmatimonadota bacterium
CGTCTGGATTCAGCTGCCGCCAGGCGCCGCCCCCGGGAGCGCGAACAGCTTTCTCGCCTTTGCGCTGGTTCCCGCGATGGCTGCGCACGTCGACATCGATCTTACCGCGCTGCCGCCCGTCTGCCCCGAGCTCCTCTCGCGCCTTGAGCTGATGCAGGATATCTGGACCACCTGGAATCCCCTGCTCGAGCGGGTGCGGATCCGTTCAACGCCTGGGCTTCCCGAGGGACCGATGCGTGCGGGCGGCGCCGCGTTCTTCTCGGGAGGAATTGACGCCCTCTTTTCGACGCTTGCCTGCCGCGATCAGCTCGACCAGCTGGTCCTCGTCAACGGCTTCGACTTCGACATGTCGGCCCAGGAATTTGCACAGGCGCGCACGCGGGTCGCGCGCCAAGCTGACCATATCGGCCTCCCGCTGGTCAGCATCGAGACCAACTGGATTGAATTCACCCGTCATCACCGCATTGCCCGCCTGACCACCTACGGTTCGGCGCTCGCCGGTTTCGGCCATGCGCTCTCGCCCGAGCGGATGACGATCGGCTCGTCGAGTAGCTACGCCCGTCTGTCGCCGATGGGATCGCACCCGCTCCTTGACCCATTGTGGTCGAGCGCTGCGACGCGCATCTACCACCATGGTTGCGTTGCGCGCAGGGACGAAAAGCTGGAGGTCGTGGCCCGGCATCCTGAACTGATCGCCGATATCTGGGTCTGCCATCGCGATCCGGTCAGGAATTGCGGCGAGTGTCCCAAGTGCCTGCGACTGCGACTGGCAATGGCGCTGATGGATCGGGAACACATCGCCTTTCCCGCGGCCACCGGAGACGCCGTCGCTGCGTGGTGCCGCGTGGCTCGGTACCGGTCAGAACGCATCTTCTTCACCGACTTCATCGAGATGGCTATGCTGCGCGGGAAGATGGATGCGGCCCGCAAGTTGAGTCGCGCGGCGCAAGGCATCCGCCTGCTCACCCTCGCGCGGAAGGCCGACGCCGTGCTGCTCGGCGGGGCAATCACCCGCTGGCGCCAACGCGGCGAGGAATCGACCGACCTGATGCCGTGGGGCCGCGGCGCCGTGCCGGAGGCATGACGTGACTCTTCGCGTGTCGAATGCAAGGCTCGAGCGCACGACCGACGGTGAGCAGGAGATTTCTGCATCGATCGGCAACGAGCGACTCTGGTTTCGCATGCCGGGCGATTGGCCGGCGACACTGTCAGGCGACGCCTTTGCGGTCGCGGCGATCCTGCCCGCCATGCGACTCGGCGTGCCGCTCGAGATCGACGCTGATCTGCCCGTTTCACCGGTGCTGCTCGCCAACCTCGACCGCATTCAGGAAGTGTTCCGTCTTTGGGGACCGTCGTTCCGGCAGCCGTTTTCGGTGGTTCCGGTTCGCGCGACAGCAGGCCAACCACGCCAGCGCGCTGTCACCGGGATCTCGTTTTTCTCTGGCGGCATCGATGGCTTCTACACGTTGCTGAAGGAACGCGAGCGCATCACCCACGCCGTGTTCTCGCGCGGAATCGACATGCAGCTCGACAATCCGGTGTGGAACGAGGCCTACGCGCGCAATGCCGCGTGGCTCGAAGCGCGCGGCATGCCGCTGGTGCCGATCGCCACCAATGTCAGATTCGTTGGGCACGCATTCGGGATCGGGTGGGGAACGTTCTTCGGCGCGGGGCTGGCAGCGATGGGGCACGCTCTGGGCGCGGGCAGCGTCGCTATCGCGTCTGGCCACACCTGGCGCGAACTCTGGCCCGACGGATCACATCCGCTCACCGATCCGCTCTGGTCCAGCGAGTCCACCGTCATGAGCCATCATGGGCGCGAGGCCAAGCGCTGGCAGAAACTCGCCGTGATCGCCGCCGAGCCCGGGGTACTCGACGTGTTGCGCGTCTGCTGGCAGGACCGTGGTTACAACTGTGGCAGCTGCGAGAAATGCCTGCGCACCATGGTCCTCCTCCGGATTCTTGGCTTGGAGAGCGCCGCGTTTCCGCCGCTCACGTCGCTGCGTCCGCTCGCCCGACTTCGGCCTTCCGATCGGAGCGAGGCGTGCTTTGTCGACGAAGCATGGGCGCTGGCTGTCGCGCGCGGCGATGTCGCCGCGGCGGCCGCGTTACGGACGTCCTTGCGTCGCTGGGAAATGCGCCGTTTTGCGGGTGAGATCAGGCGCACCCTGCTCCAGGCGGTGCGCGGCCCAACGCCAGGTTAGCGTCAGGCGTTCACGGCGCCGTGGTCGCGTTGAGCGACACGACGCCGTTGCGGGCTATGGTCTCGATCGCGATGGCCGCACTGAGCGCACTCGTGCCTACGTTGATGAAGGTGTAACTGGTCAATGCGCTGCGTGCGGTCGTCTCGACGCCGGTTCGCTCCAGCGCCGTCTCGAAGGCCGCTGAGAAGTCGTTGAAGTGGCTGAACACGTCGGTCGTCGCCGCCAGGAGGCGATCCAGCTCCGGTTCGCTGAAGGCAAAGTCCGGATGGCGGAAGAGCACGATCGGTCGCTGGAGGACAGCGTACTCAAGTGTTCCAGATGTGTTGTCGCTGATGGCCAAGTCGGCGGCGTGCATCAGCACCACCAGGTCTTCTGATTGGGTGAAGAGTCGCATGTGCGGCGCGTCGGCAATCCACGCCAGCCGCGCACGCCAGTCGATGCCGCCAGAGCGCGCAGGATGATCCCAGAGATGATGGTGACCGGTCACGAGGACGTTGAGATCGCGCCGCTCGCGCAACGCGGCCAGCACTTCGTTGCCCCAGGTGTGCATCAGCGATGTTGGCGTCCAGTGGCTGAGC
>JBEPVV010000337.1:0-2778 GCA_041690795.1 Gemmatimonadota bacterium
CTTCGGCGGCATGGTGAGAGAAAATGTTGCGGAGCACCTGTTCGATGGCACGGCGGAGGCATCGCTGCAGGTCACTGGCGCGCTCGACAACGCGGCGGTCACGGGAACGATCGCGGGCAAGGGTCTGGTGCTCGATGCGTGGCACGCGGCGCGCCTCAACGCGACGCTGCGCGCGGACTCGCTGGGCAAACGCAGCATTGCGGTGACGCTCGATGCGGACACCGCAGGGAAGGGTACCCATGTCGCCGACAAGCTCCACCTGGCGCTGGCGGGCAAGCCCGATTCGCTTCGTGTTGCCGGGCAGGTAGAGATGCTGGCGGTGACCGCGGGCGGTGGCGGACTCTGGCGTCGGACCGACCGCGCATCGACCGTGGACCTCGACTCGCTTTCGCTCGCCTTCCCGCACCAGCGCTGGGTGCTGGCATCGCATGCCCGGATGTCGCTCGCCGACGGCCAACTGGCGTTTGGCGACACGCTGCGGCTTCGTGCCGCGGATGGGTCAGGATCGATCCACATCAGCGGCACGACACCCGGTGAGCGCCCCGGCAAGCTCGATGCGACAATCGTCGGCCTCGACCTGCTCGACGTATTCGGCGTGCTGCAGCGTGACACGACCGCGCTCGACGGCTGGGGCGCGCTGGACCTGCACGTCGCCGGAACGCGCGATGATCCCACGATCCAGGGATCCGTCGCGATTACGGGACCGGTACTCGGCGACGTACATCCACCCTCGGTGCAGGCCACCTTCGACTACGCAGCCCAGCGACTGCATTCCGACGTCGGACTGTGGAAGACGGGGCAGCGGGTGCTGGGCGTCAAGGTTTCGCTCCCGCTCGACCTGGCGCTGGCGAGTCGCGAGACGCGCAAGGTGGGCGGCGAACTCGAGATCACCGGCGTGGCCGATTCGGTCGACATGGTGATTCTCGCCGCGCTGCTGCCGGGGATCGGCAATCCCACCGGGTCGATGAGCCTCAACATGAAGGGGAGCGGAACCTGGAGCGCGCCGGTGTTGCAGGGCGAACTCGGCATCCACAACGGGAGCGTCGCTCTCCCGTCGCTGGGCGTGCAGTACAGCCCGATCAACGCCCACGCGCGCTTCGTGGCGGATTCGCTGGTCATCGACTCGATGCTCATCGGCAACGAGGACGCCAACCTCAGCATCAAGGGCGGGCTGCGCTTCGTGCACCTCGCTGCGCCGGTGATGGACCTCGACATCCGCGCCCGTTCGTTCCTTGCCATCGACGCGCCCAGCTTCCTGACCATTCGCGGCAGCGGCCGGATGCAGATGACCGGCCCACTGCTGCAGCCGATCCTGACGGGCGACGGGCTGACGATCTCGCGCAGCGTCATCTATTTCACCGACCTGGTCACCAAGAATGTGATCGATCTCGAAGACCCCGAGAACGCGGCACTGGTCGACACCGCTGCGCTACGCCGGCAGGGCCTCCAGAACCAGTTCTCCAACCGGTTCATCGATTCGCTGCGCATCGTCGGATTGCCGGTGCACATCGCGACCGACGTGTGGCTCAGGTCGGCGCAGGCGAACATCGAACTCGACGGCGACCTCACCGTCGACAAGGATCACAAGACGTATTTCCTCACCGGCCAGCTCAATGCCGACCGCGGCACCTACACGCTGCAGGTCGGGCCGATCAGTCGCGATTTCAGCGTTGATCAGGGGACGGTGCGCTACTTCGGGACCGCGGACAACAATCCCGACCTGCAGATCCAGGCGCACCATCAGGTGCGCACCGTCGATGGCGACGATTTCAATGTCATCGCGACCATTACCGGCCAGATCCTGCAGCCGAAGGTGACGCTCACGGCGCCGGGGCGAGACCTCAGCGCTCGCGACATCGTGTCGTACATCCTGTTCGGGCGATCGGAATTCCAGCTGGCCGGGTCGCAGCAGGGCACCCAGGCCTATGGAACATTCATCACCGCCGCGCTGAGCGCCCTCTCGAGCCAGCTGCAATCGACGGTGGTGAGCTCGGGCTTCCTCAACCTCAGCACGCTGACGATCCGCCCCGGTGCGACACCGGGCGCGCTGACTTCCGGATCGTCGGTGACGCAGATCGCAGCCGGCTTCCAGTTCGGCCGGCGCTGGTTCGTCACGTTTGATGCCGGATTGTGCGTGGGCTCGCAATCGAGCCTCCAACAGCGCAACTTCGGCGCGTCACTCGACTATCGCTTCAATCGCGAATTCCGTTTCCAGGCGGCGGCCGAGCCGGTGCAGAGTTGCATCAGCAATCGCGCGGCCGACGTCTTCACCACGCTCAATCGCTATCAGTTCGGGGCCAACCTGCTGTGGCAGAAAGACTACTGAGTGGCGCGTGTCCTGCTGATCGCCAATCCCGGTGCCGGACGAACCAACAGCGGGGTGGTGCGCCAGATCGAACGGGTCTTTCATAGCGCCGGGTGGCAGTGCGAGACGCTCGCGACCGGCGGACCGGGCGAAGCCCGGCGCCACGCCGAACACGGCGTGCGCAGTGGCGTCGATATCGTCGTGGTGCTCGGCGGCGACGGCACCATCATGCAGGCCGCCGCCGCGCTGGTCGGCACCGACGTTCCGCTGGGTGTCCTGCCAGGCGGGACGGGGAACCAGCTCGCGGGAAATCTCCGCCTGTCGCTGAATCCGGTCCGCGCCGCCAACGCGCTGATCCGGGGGAAGCCACGTCGATTCGACCTGGGACGGCTCGAGCGAACCGACGGCACCCACTACTTCGCCGTTGCGGGCGGTGCCGGGCTCGATGCCCGTGTGATGGGTGCCACCAAGTC
>JBEPVV010000338.1:0-2776 GCA_041690795.1 Gemmatimonadota bacterium
GCCTTGTACGCCTCGAGCGACGGCGATGCCGCCCGGATTCGGCGAAGTGCGGCGTCGAAATGCGCAGCCACTTCGCGGGCATACTCCGGCGGCAATTCGGTCCGGAGCGACAGTTCTTCGCCACCAACCTGGATGCGCACGGAATGCCGTTCGGGTGCGGTCATCGTGCCGGCTCCGACGAAGCTTCGTCTTCGAGAAAGGCGAGTCGCTGCTGAAGGTGGCCGACCAGCTCGCGCGCCTGATCCACCCTGCCGCGGAGATCGTGATTCTCGCGCTCGACGTCGAGCAGCCTGCCGCGGGCTTTGGCCATGTCATTCCCCGGAATCATCCCACCCTGTGACTTCAGCGCCAGCACTTCGGTCTCCGCTTTCTGGCAGCGGCGGCGCCACGCTGCGAGCTCCTCGGCGAGATGACCGAGCAGCCGCTCGAGCTCGACAATCCCTTCGAGGTCAGGTCGTACGTATGGCGACGTCAAGTTCTCGCTCCAGCGAGGTACGCAGGCGGCCGACCGCCTGTTCGACCTCGGTATCGGTCAGGGTCCGCTCGGCGGACCGGAATACCAGACGCACGGTAACACTGCGAGTGCCAGCAGGGAGTTCCTTGCCGCGATACTCGTCGACAACACCCACCGATTCCACGCCGTGACGCTTGCCGCGCTCGGCGAGTAGCGTCGTGACGTCGCGCTGCGTTCGTTCCGGCGCCAGCAGGAGCGCAAGGTCGCGCGTGACTGCGGGATACGTCGGCAAGGGCCGGAACGGCACCGCCATGGCTGGATGCAACGCGACATCGAGTTCTCCACCGTACACCGGCGATGCCCACGGCGGGGTATCGGCCGGGAGCGCAGCGCATCGGCCCCCGATGGAACCATCGACGCGACGAACGACCCACGCGCCGTCCTCGACTTGCACCACCGCGCCGGGCTCGGCGACTGCCAACGCGCGCTCGAAGATCGAGCGGGCGTCCCAGCGATCCCAGGCGACGCGCTTGCCGCCGGTCGACCAGTGCGGCGGTGTACGCGCGCCGGTGACGACAAAGGCGACACGCAACGTCTCGTCCGGCGCCTGCCCCGGAACGGCAGCGTTGAACACGGTGCCAATCTCGAACAGTCGCACGTCGGCCTGCTGGCGCGACCAGTTGGTCTCGACTTCGGCGATCAGCGACGGCAGCAGCGTATCGCGGAGAAGCGCGTGCTCTGCCGAGAGCGGATTCAGCACCCGCGGTGCGCCTGTCCCCGCGCTCGCCACCATCGGCAGGGTCACAACTTCCGAGAGACCGAGCGACGTCAGCGCAGCGCGCAGTCTTGCCGCAGCGGCCCAGGACGGATGGTCGACGCGAAGCCCTGGCCGGAACGGCCTCAGCTCCGCCGGAAAGCGGTCATAGCCGTAGACACGCGCGATCTCCTCGACGAGATCGATCTCCGACGTAATGTCCGATCGCCAGCCTGGTACATCAACCGCGATCCGCCCATCCGACGGCTTGCTCACCACGGTCGCACCGATGGCCACGAGCTGTTTCTCGATGTCCGGCCACGGAAGTTCCACGCCGAGCACCTGCGCCACGCGCGAAGGGCGAAGGAAAATGCGGGGCGGATGTGCTGCCGTCAGAGTACAGTCGACCGCGTGACCATCAAGTTCGCCACCGGCGACCGTCACGATCAGGCGGATCGCGCGGCGCAATGCATCGACCGCGCCCCATCGATCCGTGCCTCGCTCGAACCGGTGAGACGCATCGGTCGCCAGGCCAAGTGCCCTCCGGGCTCGCCGGACACTGGACGGTGCGAACCACGCGCACTCCAGGAAGATGTCGGACGTGGACGCCGTCACCTCGGTATCGAGCCCGCCCATCACTCCGGCAATGCCGATGACGCGCTCGGCGTCGGCAATCACGGTGGTCCCCACAGGAATCGCGCGTTCGATTCCGTCCAGCGTGCGCAGGCGCTCTCCCGGTTTCGCACTGCGAACGATGACCGCAGGGCCGCGCAACGTGGCTGCGTCGTACGCGTGCATCGGCTGGTTGAGCTCGAACATCACATAGTTGGTCGCGTCGACGACATTGTTGATCGAACGTACGCCGACGCTTTCGAGCCGTTGCTGCAGCCAGGCAGGCGAGGGCCCGATGCGCACACCGCGGATCACGGCAGCAAGAAAGCGCCCGCAGCCCTCGCGATCATCGATGGCGAGCCGCACACCACCGACCGGCGCCTCGTCGGTGAAGCGCAAGGGAGTCGGCAGGTCGAGTTCGACTTCGTCAGGAATCGCCGGCAGCCTGAATGGCACGCCGAGTGAAGCGGCAAGTTCGCGCGCGATGCCCTTGTGACCCAGCATGTCGCCGCGATTGGGCGTGACATCGATCACCAAGCGCTCGTCGCCGACATCGACGACGCGCGTCAGCGGCGTGCCGGGGGCGGCGTCGGTGTCGAGGGTCAGCAGTCCGTCGTGATCCTGGCCGAGTCCGAGCTCGCGGGCCGAACAGAGCATCCCCTCGGAGATCTCGCCGCGCAGCTTGCGCTTCTCGATCTTCATCCCGCCCGGCATCGCGGTACCGAGCCGCGCGAACGGATACTTGCCGCCGGCGACCACGTTCGGCGCGCCGCAGACCACATTGAATAGCGCGCCGCTACCATCGTCGACGCGGGTGACGCGTAACTTGTCGGCGTCGGGATGCTGGCGGACCTCGACCACCTGACCAACGACGAGAGCGCCCAGGTCGGCCCCGACCGGCTCGATTGCATCAACCGGTGCGCCGAGCATCGCCAGCCGCGACGCCACGTCCGCGC
>JBEPVV010000339.1:0-2771 GCA_041690795.1 Gemmatimonadota bacterium
ATCCTATGCGGTGGAATCATTGCATAGGATTGGCAGCATCTGCATCGTGCTTTTTGCCGCGGCCTGCGGCGGTCACTCCAACCCCACCGCCGCGCCGCAACCCGACTCGCGCAGCCAGGCCGTGGTGCTGGTGTCGCTCGACGCCTTCCGGTGGGATTATCTCCAGCGGCCTGGCGCGAAAAATCTCCGCCGCCTCGCCGCGATAGGTGTGCATGCGACGCGGATGATTCCGTCGTTCCCGTCGCTCACCTTTCCCAATCATTACGCCATTGCGACGGGCCTCTATCCCGAGCACAACGGCATCGTCAACAACACGATGTACGACTCTCTGCTCGGCTGGTTCCACATCTCGGACCAGGCCGCGGTGCGCAACGCCGCGTGGTGGGGCGGTGAGCCGATCTGGGTAACCGCTGAAAAGCAGGGGCGGCACGCCGCCTCGTTCTTCTGGCCGGGCTCCGAAGCCGCCATTGAAGGCGTGCGGCCGTCGCGCTGGCTGGCGTTCAACGACAGGTTCCCCAACGCCGCGCGCGTCGACAGCGTGCTCGACTGGCTCACGCTGCCCGGCGGACAGGCGATGTCGATGGTGACGCTCTACTACAGTGACGTCGACCACGCCGGGCACACCTTCGGTCCGGCGTCGCCACAGGTCGATTCCGCTATCGCGCGTGTCGACTCGATGGTCGGGCGCCTGCTCGACGGCATCACCGCTCGCGGCCTCGGGCAGCGCGTCAACGTGATCGTGGTGGCCGATCACGGCATGACCGATGTCGCCCCGGAGCGGACGATCTTTCTCGACGACTACATCTCCCTCGACGATATCGAGATCGTCGAAGCCGCGTCGTTCGGCCTCATCACGCCGAAGGCGGGGAAGCTCGACGCCGTGTACGCCAAGCTGCATGGCGCCAGCCCGCACATGACGGTGTATCGCAAGGCCGATGTGCCCGCGCGCTTCCACTACAACAGCAATTCGCGGATTACGCCGCTGGTAATGATGGCCCAGGAAGGTTGGATGATCACCACGCATGCGCGCTTCAACGCGCGCAAGACGCGCCTGGGTGGCGAGCACGGTTACGACAACGAGCTGCCATCGATGGGCGAGCTCTTCGTTGCGGCGGGACCTGCCTTCCGCAAGGGAGTCACGGTGCAGCCCTTCCAGAACATCCATGTCTACGATTTGATCTGTCAGATCCTGGGCCTCCGCCCGGCGCCGAACGATGGGTCGCTTGATTCGACCAGAGCGATGCTTGTTACCCGAATGAGGAATTGAAATCAGTGTTCGCCATTCGCGATGCGCCATGCCAGCAACTCGCCATACGCCGTGCGCCGTGCGGCCCGACCGGTACGCTCGGCGAAATGTTCCGGGATTCTGGCCGAGCCTGCCGATTCGACCGCATGGCGCATGGCGCATGGCGAACACTGCAACTCGCGTTCGCACTCACCGCAGGACTTGCCGAATGCGGCCACGCCCAGACGCCGCCCCGCTGGCCCGTCGATCGCACGCCGATCACCGCCATCGGTTCGGCGGAGGGCTCGCCCGACCTCGAGCTGGCGAACGTGTCAGGGGCGCGTCGCCTCTCCGACGGACGCGTCGTGATCGCCAACGGCAAGCCGCTCGAGTTGCGCGTGTTCGATCTGCACGGCGCACTGGTGATGCGAATCGGCCGTCGCGGTTCGGGCCCGGGCGAATTCGCCGGACGGCTCGATCTGCTGAGCGCCGGCGGCGATTCGATTCTGGTCTACGATCAGGGCAGCGAGCGACTGATGCTCTTCCGCCCGGATGGCAAGCTGGCACGCGAGTGGCCGCCCACGCCGGGGTCCAGCGGAAGTCTCCGCGGCGGCACGGTGCTCTTTCGGCAGTCGTTTGCGCGCGGATCGCTCCCATCAGCCACCGGTTGTCTCAAGCGCGTGCTCTCACTGCTTCCGCCGGTCGAAGCGGGAGCGATCCGCGACGTTGTCCCCGACAACAGCGGTCGCTACTACGTGCGTATCGATCGTTCGCCGGTGTGGGCCGTGCACGATGGCAACGGCAAACCGATCGGCTCCGTCACGCTGCCGCCAAAATTCGACCTGATGCAGGCAGGAAATGGGTGGGTCATCGGCCGGGCACTGATCGAGGACGACGTGGAGCAGGTGCAGGTGCTGCGGGTCACGCCGCCGGCGTCTGCCCGGGCAGTCGGCAGCTGTACTGTGCCGCCCGAAGCATTTCCGGCGGCAGAATCGGCGCGCGTGGCCGAGTTCAAGCTGGCGCTGCGCGCGGCCATGACGTCCGGCGAGATGGCCTACAGTGACGTGGCGAGCTACGTCTCATCGCTCGACTCGCTTCCCGGGCTGCGCGCCAAGCTCCCAGCCGGGAGCGTCTTCCGCGTCATCAGTGCGTCGAATCGCGGCTGGAGTGGCGCCATCTTCGACAAGCGTTCGACGCTGGTCTGTGCCTTCGGGATGGCCAGCGAGGCGCCGGTCGGGTGGTCGGATGGGCGAGTGAGGTGTAGCGAGTAGGGACAGAAAGCCGAGAGGCGAGAGGCGAGAGGCGAGAGACGAGAGACGAGAGACGAGGGACGATAGAGCGACGAGCGGAACTGCAGCGGCAACACGCAATACGCGCGGGCTACGGCCTCTCGCCTCTCGTCTCTCGCCTCCCTTCTATCCTTTCCCCCAGACATCCCCGAAACGCACACTGGAGCTCCGGCGTTCGGCGGCGGCAAGGCGAGGAGCGTGTGCGCGCAGCAGGTCACTGCGAGTGATGATCCCGACGACCTGCAGCGGCGCGGCAC
>JBEPVV010000340.1:0-2765 GCA_041690795.1 Gemmatimonadota bacterium
CGTCGTCGATCCGCAGCTGGCGCGCGTGACCCGCTTCGCGCCGGATGGGCGCGTGCTCGACGAGCGCCCATTCAGCGTCGAGGCGTCCGGAACCGGTCCCTGGACTACCGGGGACGGCGCGGTGCTGGCGCGAAGCTATCCGGCCCGGCCTGCCGGGATGGGCTATGCCGCGCGCATCTCCCACAGAGGAAGAGTCGACACGCTCAGCTGGCAACACCCGGCGACGGCCGACCGCACGATGGAGTGGCGAGGACCCGGCTGGGTCTTCAAGGGATCGATTCCGTTCTGTCCACCGGGTGTGGCGACGTTCGATGCGGCGGGACGGTTGATTGTCGGCGGAAGCACGGAATCCACGTGGTACGTCATCGCGGGCAAGGATACGCTGGAGCGCGTGTCGGTCCCTCGTCCCGAGGCACTCATTCCTCGCGCGATCAGGGATTCCGTGTGGGGTGCGCTCGTCGCCAAGGCGCACAAGGCGATACCGGATGCTCGACAGGTCGACAACGTCTTCCGGAAGGATCAGTTCCCGACGACGCTGCCGCCGTGGGTCACGTTTGCTGTCGATCACAGCGGGCTCTGGTGGATCGGCCGACCTGATGAGCACGGCGCGCTGGCGTGGTGGGACCTGGTCGAGCGGGGGAAGGTGGTCGGAACGATACGCTTCCCGACGTCGCCCACCGGAAGTCCGGCGAGTGTCGTGATGGCGTACGGGCGGGACGCGGTCGCCATCGTGCACACAGACAAGAATGATGTGCCGTGGATCGGGGTGTATCGTATTGTTCGTGGTGTGCGATAGGTACCGGACCTTTCTGCCTGGAGTTCGTGATGCTCACTGCACCTTCCGCCCGCGCACCCTGCTCGCCAAGCCGCACAGCGATTCGCCTTGCTGCTCTCGTCGCCCTGGTCCTGATGCCTGTCGCCGCGACAAACGCCCAGTCGACCGTCAGACTGGTGCCGCAACCCATTGCAACGGCACTCGAGACCCTGCCGTTCCGCATCAGCAATGCCCCGCCGATGGCGGTCTCGGCCAGCGGCTGCGTCGTACTCTTCGATCTTGATGCGAGCCAGGTCACGTGCATCGACCCCGGTAAAGGGTCGACCGTGCGCTTCGGGCGCTCGGGCGACGGCCCGGGCGAGTTTCGAGCGGTGCTCGATCTGCTGGCAGCGCGCGATGGCCGCGTCGTCGTACTCACCAACGCGCGACTCTCGATCATTGACCCCAGCTGGAAAACGGCGCGCGACATTCGACCGGCCGCGCGGTTCACGCAGCTCGGCCGCGTCACCGGCGACTCGATATACGGGCTGGGCGCGGGCTACGATACGGTGTACGCCGTAGCCGTTCGCGATGGCAGCATGAACGCGCGCTTCGGGCAGCGACGGGCCGACTCAGCGCTCTTCATCGGAACCTTGCCCTATGAGCGCGGCTTCTGGATCGTGCCGCGCGGTGAACACGACTGGTACGTGTCGTCCGGGTTTCGCTATGTGATCCTGCTCGAGGACGGCAAGGGTATCGAGCACGCGCGGATTCAACCAGCGGCGAAAGCCGAGTACCCCACAGTGGCCGAACTGGCGGAAACCCGGCAAGTGATGCAGAAGGGCAATCCCGGCATGAATCTGGACGGGTTCATGAAGGAGATGGCGGCCGCGCCGAAGGCGTTCATTGCCGCGCCGCCGGCGCAGGACGCAAGCGGGCGGTTGTGGGTGGTAACCGGTCGCATCAGAAGTGACAGCACCGAGGTCGACGTATTTGCGCCGGCTGGTTCGTTCCTTCGTACCATCCGGGTTGGCGGGTCGGTGAAACGCATCGCGATCGTGCGCAATGAACTGTACGCGATCGTGAAAGAGCTGGCAGGGTCTGCCACGGGAGACATCGGCGTTCGCCGGTTCCGAATCGAGCATTGATCGCTTTCGGCAAGACCCTATCGACTCAGTGCGCCACTTTCAGATACCTGTCATACCACGCCACGTACCGGTTGTACCGATCGACAATGAAGCTCGGCCGCGACAGGCCGTGCGACTGACCGGGGTAGACAATCAGTTCGGTCGCCACGCCGTTGGCGCGCAACGCCTGGTACATCTGCTCTCCGCCGATGAGCGGCACATTGTGATCGGCGTCGCCACCGAGGAAAAGCGTGGGTGTGGTGATCTGGTCGGCATGGAAGAACGGATATGACAGCTTCAGCCAGAGCGCCGGGTTCTTCCATGGTGCTCCGAGTTCGTGCTCGTACTGGGTGACGTATTCATCAACGCCGTACATCGAAAGCTGCAACGCGCTGCCGGCGCCACTGATCGCTGCCTTGAACCGGGTAGTCGACGCAATCGTATAATCCGTCGAGATCGCGCCGTAGCTCCAGCCGCCGATGCCGAGGCGGGTCGAGTCGGCGATACCCGCGCGCACCGCGGCATCGGTGGCACCGAGAATGTCGATCACTTCGAGATGGCCCCAGTCGCCGAAGATCGCGCGCTGATACGCCAGGCCACGACCGTTGCTGCCACGATAGTTGGGCGAGATGACGGCGTAGCCATGCGCCGCCAACATCTGGCGGTCGAGCTGAAATACATAATTGCTCTGGCTGTTCGGGCCGCCGTGGATGAAGACGATTGTTGGCAGGCGCGTGCCGCCACCGGCCGGCCGCAGCACGACGCTGTGCACTTCGGTGCCGTCCTGGCTGCGCGAGGTGAGATCCTCCGCCTGCGGAAGCGCGAGCGTGGCGAGGAGCGAGTCGTTCTGGTGCGACAACTGGCGGAGCGTGTCTCCTTCGAAG
>JBEPVV010000341.1:0-2761 GCA_041690795.1 Gemmatimonadota bacterium
GACGAGCCGCTCGCAAGTGCGGTGGTGCTGTCGGGCGGAGTTGCAGTCGTGGTGTCGTGCGTGAAGAGTCGGCGCACGCTTTTCCACCAGGTGGTAGCGGCACGACCGGTCGGCAGCGAGCTTTCGACGACACCTTTTCGGCGATTGGCGGCCTGTACGTACCGGCCGTCGCCGATGTAGACGCCGACGTGCGAGATCCGCGAGCCCCGGCCGAAAAAGAGCAGGTCTCCCGGCAGCAGCGATGCCGGATCCTTCGGCACTTCCACCCCGGCGCGCACCTGCTCGCGCGATGTGCGCGGAAGGAGGACGTCGAAGCGCCCCATCAGCCACTGCACCAACCCGCTGCAATCGAACGCCTTGCCGGGGGCCTTGGCGCCCAGTTTGTAGCGCAGTCCGACCTGCTGACGCGCCAGGTCGACGAGCGAATCGGTCGTCGGCTTCTTGAGCAGCATCCGGGAGATGGTGGCGAACGGCTTTTCCGACGAGGAGAACTGCGGATCCTGGGCTACCGCGACGCCCGCATGTGTCACGAACAGGGCCGTGACGAACATGAGTGGCAGCAGGCGGCGGAGCAGGGTCACGTCGGCTCGAGGTACAGTGTAATGACGGGGTGTCGGACTGCCCAAACTAGTGTCGGATCGGCGATCCCGATAGACCGGCGATCGTTTCGATCTGAAACTATCCCAGCGTCGCGCTCCGCTTAGAGGATCCGCTGGCCGAAGGCACTGGCCATCAGCCCAACCGCCAGCTCGGCCGTGTGGTTGACCTCGTCGAGGACGGGATTGACCTCGACCAGGTCCATCGAGACCACCTTGCCGGTGTCCCAGAGGGTTTCCATGGCGAGGTGTGCCTCGCGGAAGGTGGCGCCGCCGCGGACGGGCGTACCGACGCCTGGCGCCTCGCGCGGATCGACGAAGTCGAGGTCGAGCGAGACGTGAAAGCCGCCGGTTCCGTTGCCGACCCGTTCGATGGCTTCGCCGAGGATGACGCGCAGTCCGCGTTCATCGAGATCGCGCATCGTGTAGATCGTTACGCCGAACTCGCGCGCGTTGGCACGTTCGGCCTGGTCGAGGTCTCGCGCGCCGATGATCACGACATGCTCGGCGCGGACGGCCGGTGCCGGACTCGCGAGCGATGCCAATGCGCGGTCACCGCGGCCGATGAGGTGCGCCACCGGCATGCCATGAATGTTGCCGCTGAGGGTGGTCTCGGGAGTGTTGAGATCGGCGTGCGCATCGAGCCAGATCAGCCCCAGCCGTTCACCTCGTTCGGCGAGCGCAGTGGACACGCCAGCGACTGACCCTGCAGCGAGCGAATGATCGCCGCCCAGCACGAGCGGGGTGTGCCCGGCGCGCACCAGCGCCGCCGTGCGCGCCGCGATGTCGCGGCAGACGTCGGTGATCGTCGGCAGGAAGTCGATACCGTGGTCGAGGCGCAGCGTCTCGCGGGTTGGCACCGGCACGTCGCCGGTGTCGATGACGGTATGGCCAAGTTGCTCCAGTCGCGACGCGAGTCGCGCGAGGCGGACCGCGGATGGGCCCATCTCCACGCCGCGTCGCGACGCGCCGAGATCGAGCGGAACTCCGAGCAGTGCGATCGATGCCATGATTAGCGAATCGTCTCGCCGGGCGCCGGCGTCAGCAGGCGATCGCGCATTTCCTGCGACAGCAGGCTGCGCAGTGCATCCGGCGTTCCGGTGAGCGCCGGGAAGGTGCCGTAGTGCTGGGGGATGATCCATTGCGGATTGACCAGGTCGCACGCCTTCGCGGCCTGCCGCGGTCCCATCGTGAACAGGTCGCCGATTGGCAGCATGAGTACGGTGGGTCGGTACATTTCGGCGATCAGGGCCATGTCGCCGAAGACGCAGGTATCGCCGGTGTTGTATATGACGGTACCGTTGGCCAGTTCGATGATCATTCCACAAGCGTCGCCGACGTCGCGTGGCCGGCCGTCAGCTCCCGTGAGTGACGACGAGTGATGGGCCGTCGTGAGTGTCACGGTTACGCCGTCACGCGTGACCGCACCGCCCTTGTTGAACCCGACCAATTGGCTCGCGGGAACTCCTTCAGTCCCGATTTCCTGAATGACTTCGTAGGTTGAGAGCAGCAGCGCGTTCGACCCTTTGAGCAGTGCCGCCGCACTGCCGATATGATCCGAGTGGCCGTGGGTGATCAGGACAAGGCGAGCGGCACGGGCGAGTGACTGGGCATTGGCAGGCGCGCGAGGATTGTCGAGCCACGGATCGATTACGATCGCCGGTCCGCCATCCTCGCACTGGACGTGAAATGCGCTGTGACCAAGCCAGGTAAACTCGGCGCCGAGACGGCTCATGGACGAAGGGTCCGGGAAGACACGGTTACCGGAATCATTCCGGGAATGTAGCGTGATGGAGGGGGTACCATGAATCGATTCGGGCTTCGATGGATGACATTCGCGCTGGCTATCGTGCCGCGCCAGCTATGCTCGCAGGCGATTGCCGACGCCACATTGACGCGGGGCACGCTGGCGTTCGATGCCCACGCGACGCTGGGTGCGTTCACCGGGGTGACGTCGACGATGACCGGTCATCTGGCCGGGAGCGGGAGCCTCGCCAGGGCGCACGGATGGGTGCAATCGCCGGCGCAGTCGCTCACAACCAGCAATGGTCATCGCGATCGCGACATGGCCAGTTCGCTGGAGATCGACAAATTCCCGACGATCCGTTTCGATCTCGACAGCGTTTCACCCGGCGCGCAAAGCGGCGATTCGACCGCCGTGGTAC
>JBEPVV010000342.1:0-2759 GCA_041690795.1 Gemmatimonadota bacterium
CGGTCGGCGCCAGCGCGGGCCGGAGCGTGATCCCGAGCACGCCGTCCTTGACCAGGTTGTTGCTCGCCGTCGCGCCCACCGACAGACGCGCGCTGACCTGCCCGGTGACGGGCGTCGCCCAGAGGCAGACGGCAGCGCCGACCAGGAATATTGGTGTTGATCGCATACAGCGAAGATGGCCCGGCCATGCGCTCCCGGTCAAATCATCCTGCCATGCCGCGAAGCAGTGCGAGCATCCGGAGGTCGTTGGTGGTCTCGTCGTCGTCACCCTTGGGCGTTTCGAGGATCTTGGGAATCGCCGCAAAGCGCGGATCGCGCATCACGCGCCGGAAGGGCTCGATCCCCAGCGACCCCTCGCCGATCAATTCGTGCCGATCGCGCCGGGAAGCGAATGGCGTCTTGGAGTCGTTGAGGTGAAAGCAACGGAGCAGGTCGAAACCGATCACCCGCTCCCAGGCTGACCAGACGCCCTCGTAATCGGCAACGAGGTCGTAGCCTGCGCTGTAGAGGTGACAAGTATCCGCACAGAAGGCGATCCGCTCGCGGACATCGTCCTCGACCAGGTCCCGGATCTGCCGCAATTCCTCGAAGCTGCGGCCCAGCACGGTGCCGGATCCCGCCGTCGCCTCCAGATAGACCATCACCCGCCCGGGAACCGCCCTGAGGGCTTCGGAGATGGCCCGGGCGTTGCGTTCCAGGCCGGCATCCCGATCGTCGATGTAGTTGCCCGGGTGGGATACGATGGCGTCGAGTCCCAGGGCTTCAGACCGCCGTAATTCGCCGGAAAACGCTTCGGTCGATCGGGCGCGTAGAATGGGATCTGGTGACGCCAGGTTGATCAGGTACGAATCGTGCGACACGACGACCCCGACGGGATGGGTGTCACGGGCGCGTTGAAAGGCCGTGACGACCTCTCCGCTCACCACCGGCTCCCGCCACATGTTCGGGGTCTTGGTAAAGATCTGAATCGCCGTGGCCCCGATGGCGGCGCCCCGGGCAGGCGCAGAGGCGGGACCGCCCGCGGTGGATACGTGGGCGCCCAGCCGTTCCTGAATGACTGTCTTCTGCTGGCGAGGTTGCGTGGCTGAAGTCGTACGCGTCATCGAACCCTCATCGTCGTTGGCCCGTCCGGCCGCCAAGGCCCGCGGTACACGTCCATTGATGGTGCTCTTCGGCGATCATTCGGCCCGCCCTGATGGCCTGGAGCGCGACCTGCTCCGGGCCGGGTTCCAGGTGGCCGAGGCCGACGATGTCGACCACCTGCCAGGCCGCCCCGCGCTTTTCGTTGCAACGTGCACCACGCTTGCCGGCGATCGGCTCCCCCTGAATGAAGCCTTCACCTCGGCTCGCGCGACAGGGGCCCAGGTGGTCGTGCTGATCGCCCAAGGGGAGCCGGAGGACCTGATCCGGGCCGCTGAGGCGGGCGCCGACGAAGCCATCCTGCTTCCGATCGAAGCGCCACTGCTGATCACCCGCCTGCGGGCCCGGCTCGTCGCCCCGCGGATGACGCTGCATGGGCCTGGCGGAAGCGATCTCAAGTTATTCGAGGTCTTGCAGGACGTGGCCAGCGAACTCCATCGCGACGAAATGCTGCACGCGCTGGTGCGTTGCCTGTCGAACGCGTTGGATATCCGTTCGGTGAGCTGCGTGATGCATTCTGAGGCCAGCGGGACCGGTCGCCTCGTGGCCGCAACCGATGCCCCGAAGGTTCGCGACATCGACGTCGACCTGGAGAAGTGGCCCGAAGCAGTCGCAGCGCTCGCGGCCGGCGAAACGGTGTTCCTGCGCGACGCGGCAGAATCGCCGCTGTTTGAATCGGCGCACGGGAAAATTGGCAACGCAACGGTGTTCGAGATCGACACGTCGGCGGCGATTCCCCTTGCACCGCTTGGCCGCCCGATCGGCACGGTCGTCCTGCGGACGCGCCGCGGCGAAGCCCAACTGACGCCGGGTGCAGTGGCGTTTGCGGAGCTTGCCGTAGGCGCAGCAGCGCGGTTGATCGAAACCGACGATCGCCGCGGCGCGATCTCGCGCCGGCAGGCCCTCGCGGCGCACGTCGATCCGCTCACGGGTTGTGGCACGCTCGACGCGCTCGATCGCCGGATTCGTGAGGAGTTCGAACGAGCGCGCCGCTACGACGTGACCTTCGCGCTGGTGCTGCTCGATGTCGACGGGATGCGGCTGATCAACGAACGCCTGGGCCGCGATGGCGGTCACCGGGTGCTGGCCGACCTGGGGCGCCTGCTGCAGCGCGAGTTGCGGGCACCGGACTTCGTCGCCCGTTACGGTGGCGAGGAATTCCTGCTGCTGCTGCCGGAGACCGACATCGAAGGGGCGCGCCTGACGGTCAATCGCATCCGCGAGAAGCTGGTTCCGGCCGGACTTGGCGAGCTGCACCTGGGTGTTGGGTGCCGGCTCACCGCCGGTGTGGCGACCTATCCGCACGCGGCGGTGCACAAGCCCGAAGACATGTTCGCGATGGTCGAGCAGGCGCTGCTCAACGGCAAGACACAGGATGTGGAGCGGATCGGCAGCGCTGCGTAGGCGCTAGCGGGTCTTCGCCTTCAACCAGGCAATCGGGTCGAGTGCGATCTGATTGTCTCCCCGGATTTCAAAATAGAGATGAGGCCCCTTGTCGGAGTTCTGTCCGCCAACGGTGCCCACGGTTGCGCCTCGCGCAATCGCATCGCCTTCCTTGACCGTCGCGCTCTGCAGCTGCCAGTAGAGCGACTAGAAGCCATTGTCGTGCTGCACGATGA
>JBEPVV010000343.1:0-2749 GCA_041690795.1 Gemmatimonadota bacterium
CACCTCGACAAGGGTCGCATCGTGATCTTCGCCGGCGGCACCGGCAATCCGTTCTTCACCACCGACACCGCGGCCGTGCTGCGCGCGCTCGAGATGGAAGCAGAAGTGGTGCTCAAGGCGACCAACGTCGACGGGATCTACACCGCCGATCCGCGTACGTCGCCCGATGCCCGGATGATCCCCGACCTGTCGTTCCAGGAAGCGCTCGTCAATGGCTACGCCGTCATGGATGCCAATGCCTTTGGGCTCTGTCAGGCGAACAAGCTTCCGATCGTCGTCCTCAACATCAACCAGCCTGGCGCCATCGCTCGGGTCTTGAGCGGCGAGCGCGTGGGCACCCTGGTCCGATGACACTTCAAGAGCTGGTCAAGACGGCGCGCGACGGCATGCAGAAGGCCGTCGAGAATACCAAGCGTGAGCTGCACGGCATCCGCTCCGGCAAGTCGTCGCCGCAGCTGCTCGACACGGTGCGCGTCGATGCGTACGGCTCTCACGTGCCGCTCAACCAGGTCGCGATGGTGAGCGCGCCCGAAGCGCGGATGCTGGTCGTGCAGCCGTTTGACAAGGGCCTTACATCAGCCATCGACAAGGCGATTCGCGATGCGAACCTCGGTCTCAATCCCCAGCCGCAAGGGCATGTCATCCGAGTCCCGCTGCCGATGCTGTCCGAAGAGCGTCGTCGCGAGTTGGTGAAGATCTGCGGCAAGCTGGTCGAAGAGGGCCGCGTGTCGGTTCGGCAGGCGCGGACCGATGCGATGGCCAAGATCAAGAAGACGGAAAAGGTGCCCGAGGATGAGAAGACGCGGGCCGAGAAGGACGTGCAGAAGCACACCGACGAAGCGATCAAGCAGATCGAGGAACAGCTGAAGGCCAAGGAAGCCGAAATCCTCGAGGTCTGATGACGCCCGACGCTCTGTCCCTCCTCCAGCAACTGCGCCTCCACGGCGCGACTCCCCGCCACATCGCGATCATCATGGACGGCAATGGCCGCTGGGCCGCCGAGCGCGGGCTGCCGCGAAGCGCAGGCCATCAGGCCGGGATGGCATCGGTGCGCGCGGTCGTGGAGGCGTGCCTGGAGTCTGGGGTCGAGGTGCTGACGCTCTTCGCGTTCTCGCAGGAGAACTGGCAGCGACCGCCGGCCGAGATCGAGGCGCTGATGGCGCTGCTGCAGGAATACATCGCACGCGAAGCGGCGGATCTCCGGCAGCGCAACGTCGTGGTTCGCATGCTCGGCGATCTCGACCGCCTCACGCCGCCGGCGCGCGCCGCGGTCGATCAGATCGAAGCGATCACCTCCCGTGGATCGGCGCTTGCCCTCAATATCTGCCTGTCGTACGGATCGCGCGCCGAGCTGGTGCGCGCGACACGCCGAGTGGCGGAACGCGTCCGTGCCGGCGAGCTCGACGTCGATGCGATCGACGAAGCAACGGTGAGCGCGGAGCTCTACACGGCACCGTGGCCGGACCCCGACCTGCTGATCCGAACCTCCGGTGAAATGCGCCTGTCGAATTTCCTGCTCTGGCAACTGGCGTATGCGGAATTTCATGTCACGCCGGTGCTCTGGCCCGATTTCGGTCGCGACGACCTTTTCGCTGCCATCCTCGACTATCAGCAGCGCGACCGACGTTTCGGCCGCGTGAGCGCCTGAGATCATGGACGCGAACATGGTCCGACGAGTCTCGTTCGCCGCGATCGCGATTCCGCTGGTCGTCGCGATCGTCTGGTTTGGCGGCTGGCCTCTCGCCATCCTGCTCGCCACTGCAGCAGTCCTTGGCGCCGACGAACTGTTCGGACTCGCGGCACACGGCGGTGCATCGCCGCTGCGAGAGATCGGACTCATCGCGGCCGCGGCGATCCCGGTGGCACTGCAGCTCGCACGCGTGAGCGCGCAGTGGCATCAATGGCTCTGGACACAGTGGATCTATGCCGGCATCGTGCTGATGCTCGCGCTGATGTTCTGGACCGTGGTGGCGCGTACGCCGGCGCAGCGACCACTGGCGTCGGTGGCGGTCACGCTGCTCGCCGTGATCTACACGTCGGCGCTGCCCGCTACGTTGTTCATGATCCGCCACGCGCAGTGGGGCGACCGCGCGTGGGCCGGAGCAGCACTCGTCTTCTTTCCACTGATTGTCACCTGGGTCTGCGACAGCGCAGCGATGCTGGGCGGCCGGATGATCGGCGGCGCCAAACTCGCGCCCGCGATCTCGCCTGGCAAGACCCGCGCAGGGGGAATCGCTGGCGTGCTCGGCGGGGCAGTGATTGGCGCAGCCTACGCCGCAGTGATCTTTCCTCGGGCGAGTATCGCCATCGATATTGCTCCGGCGGCGCTCATCGCCCTGACGCTGTCCGTCATCGGCCAGGTTGGTGACCTCGCCGAGTCGTTGTTCAAGCGCGAAGCCGGCGTCAAGGATTCCTCGGCGCTGATTCCTGGTCACGGCGGAGTGCTCGATCGGCTCGACTCACTCTACGTTGTCCTCCCCGCAACCGCCGTCGCCTATCACCTGCTGGGTGTGATGTGAGCGACCACGCCGTTCGCGGAGTCGCCGTGCTCGGGAGCACGGGCTCGATCGGGGTAGCCACTCTCCGCGTGCCCGAGCGCCATCGCGATCGGTTTCAGGTGATCGCACTGGTCGCGGGATCGAATCACGAGGCCCTCGCCGAACAGGCGCGCGCCTGGCAACCGCTATTCGCCGCAGTAGTGAAGGGCGCGCCCGATGCGGCGTTTCCGACCGGACCGGAAACGTTGATC
>JBEPVV010000344.1:0-2744 GCA_041690795.1 Gemmatimonadota bacterium
GCGGTGTCTGCCATGTCGAGGGCGATGTCGATCTGGTGCGAAATAGCCGGGCCGAAATCGGGCGCCAGCTCCCGCGTTCGCCGGAAGGCGGCGCGGGCTTGGGCAATTGCCTCGGGGACTGGGACATCAATCTGTCCGCCGATGTGATAGTAGAGGTCGCCAACTCCGAACCACGCCAGCGGCTGATCGTTCAGTTCCGTGGCCGCGGCAATGGCCGAGTCGAGGTCTTCCCGGCCCGAGGTCAGCTGGTCGGGTGCCGCAGACTGAATCGATTTCAGCAGCAGACGGTCCCGGTGGCTGAGCTGGCCACGATTGACCCACGCCACGCGACGATCCGACCCCTGCGCAGGCAGATCGAAGACGAAGCCGCTGGCAATGAGGCGGTTCATCGCGGCCAAGGCGAATGTCGAGTCGCTCTGCAGCGCTTTCGAAAACGCCTGGTACGCGCCGTCGAAGTCGCTCCGGCGCATCGCCTGCTTGCCGTCGAGATACGCCAGCAGCGCCGGCAGCGGGATGCTGTCGAGCGACGAGGCGGGGTCTTCGCCGGCGCGTTGCGCCAGCAGTCGCGATGTCAGTCGCCACGCCAGCATGAACGTGAGGCCGCTGTCGGCTCTGCCCGTGATGGTCGCTGTCTGCGGCGGGCGGTGGCCGCTCAGGTCGATGGAACGCGCCGTCAGCTGGATGGCACTGCGTGACCCGACCATGCTCCCCTGAATCATTGTGCTGGCGCCGAGACGCCGGGCCACGTTTGCCGCATCGGAGTCGGATAACTCAGCGCCGGCTGCGCCGCCCGCGCGCTTCCAGGCGCTGATCGCCGCCTGGGCGGAGATGATGTGGGTGGTGCCCTGGGCTGGAATCGCTCCCTCGACCAGGTCGACGATGGCTTCGCCATGCAGGCCAGCAGTGTCGCCGCTGACGCGGAAGGGAAAGACGGCGATCGCCTCGGGATTGAGCACGGGTTGGGGATGACGGTGCAGCAACAGCCATCCCGCGATGGCGACCGCGACGAGGCTCGTGATCGCCGCCATGATTCCGTTGCGGCGACTGCGCGGCGCTGCGGCCACGGCCGCCAGCGGGCCGCTCAATCCATCGAGCACGGTCACCAGTTCTTCGGCGTGCTGGGGGCGTTGGTCCGGGACCTTGGCGAGGCAGCGCATAATGAGCGCGCGAAGTGCCGGCGGCACGTCGGCCCGGGTGGCGCTGACATCGCGCGGATCGGCTGTGACGTGAGCCGCCATGACCTGCGCCGTGTTGCCTGAAAACGGTACCGCGCCGGTGAGGAGCTCGTAGGCGACGATGCCCCAGGAGTAGATGTCGGCACGATGATCGAGCTGGGGATCGGCTGTGACCTGTTCCGGCGCCATGTATGCTGGAGTGCCGAGTGACATGCCGGCAGTAGTCAACGTCTGCGCGCCGCCGGTCGCATCGCTGATGGCGCGCGCGATGCCGAAGTCGGCGACCAGCGCGTGACCCTCGCTGATGAGAACGTTCTCCGGTTTGACGTCGCGATGGACCACGCGATTGCGGTGCGCATACGCCAGCGCATCGGCGATGGCCCGCAGGATGGGGATGGCGACGTCGAGTGGCAGCTTCCCCTTGCGAATCAGCACGGCGCGAAGCGTCTCGCCGGAGATGAACGGCATGACGAAGAACGGCTGCCCGCCGGCTTCGCCCGAGTCGAGGAGGCCGACCACATGCGGGTGCTGCAGCTGTGCCGCGATGTCGATTTCGCGGAGGAAGCGGTCGGCGCCCACCGAAGCGGCCAGGTCCTGACGCAGCACCTTGATCGCGACCTTGCGGTGATGCCTGACGTCGTGCGCCAGGTAGACCGTCGCCATACCGCCGGCGCCGATTTCGCGCTCGATGGTGTAGCGATCGGAGATTGCGTCTCGGAGCTCGTGCATGGTCACGCGGTAGTATAGCTCCAATCGTCTTCTCGACGCCGTTTTGCTGGCGCCTCCCGCAGCCCGGCCGGATATATTCGTGCATGCTTCCGTACCGCGACGACAACCCGACCATTCTCACGCCGTACGTGACGGTGGCGCTGATCGCGGCCAACATCGCCATCTGGATCGTGGTGCAGGGGATGGGCGATCCTGCGCGCCTGGCCCAGACCGTTTGCGAGCTCGGGCTCATTCCCGGTGATCTGTTGCACCGCCTCCCCCCCGGCTACGCATTTCCCGTGGGCGAAGGCGCGTCGTGCGTGGTTACCGCCGGCACGTCGTGGTATACCCTCTTCACCTCGATGTTTCTGCATGGCGGATGGATCCACCTGCTCGGCAACATGTGGTTTCTCTGGCTCTTCGGTAACAACATCGAAGACGTGATGGGGCACACCCGCTTCGTGATCTTCTACCTCGCGTGCGGACTGGCTGCGGCACTCGCGCAGGTATTCATCGACCCGATGAGCGCGGTGCCGATGGTCGGCGCCAGTGGCGCGATTGGCGGCATCATGGGAGCCTACGTCGTCCTCTATCCGCGCGTGCGCGTGCACACCATCATGTGGCTGGTCCTGATCTTCCGTCTCACGCTCCCGGCGTGGGTGATGCTGGGCTACTGGTTCCTGCTGCAGGTGTTGGGCGCCGGCGTCGACCCGGTCGGTGGCGTCGCCGTCTGGGCGCACATCGGCGGCTTCGTGGCCGGCGGATTGCTCATCACCGTCTTTCGTAATCCGGCGCTGCAGGAACGACGGGAACGCCTGCTGGCCGCGCGAGCGTGGGAGGCTCGACCGATATGAGCACCAC
>JBEPVV010000345.1:0-2652 GCA_041690795.1 Gemmatimonadota bacterium
TGGCACAATGGCGCCCGCAGGCGCCCGACCGGGGTGCCGCTACTCGATGCGTTGCGGATATATCCATGGTGGATATATTCAGGGCATGACGAGTCCTGCCGATCTCGATGCGCTCCTGCCGCTGTCCCCGGCGGTATTCCATATTCTCCTCGCCGTGGCGCGTGATGAGCTGCACGGGTACGGGATTATTCAGGATGTCGCCGCGCGCACCGGCGGCAGCATCACCTTGAGCCCCGGTACCCTGTATCGCTCGATCCAGCGAATGCTGGAGCAGGGGTTGATCGAAGAATCGAGCGAGCGGCCAGCGCCCGAGTTCGACGATGAGCGCCGTCGCTACTACCGCATCACCAAGTGGGGTACCCGCGTCGCTCGCGCGGAGGCCGAGCGGCTTTCGCGACTGCTGCATCTGGCCCGCGCCCAGGGCCTGATGCCGGGGCGGGCGTGATGTCCGTCTACAACGCGCTGCTGCGGCTCTATCCCACGTCGTTCCGCAATGAGTACGGCCGCGAGCTCGCAGCCACCTTCGCGGCCCGCCGAGCGCAGCATCGCGGAATCGCTGGTGGCGCACTGCTGTGGATCGAGGCGGTGCGCGATGTGATCGGCAACGCCGCCGTCGTCCACTTCGAAATTCTTCGTGCCGACCTTCGCTACGCTGGGCGAACGCTGCGTCGCGCACCCGGTTTTGCGGTCACCGCGATTGCGGTCGCAGCCATCGGCATCGGGGCCAACACGGCCGCGTTCTCCGTGGCGGATTTCGTCTTCCTCCGGCCGCTTCCCTTCGCCACACCCGAGCGCCTGACCGCCATCTGGGAAGAACCACCCGGATATTCGATGATGCAGCCCTCGCCCGCGAATTACCGCGACTGGCGCGCGATGTCGCGCTCCTTCGATGCGATGGGCGCGTACCATGACATATCGGTAAACCTCATCGGTACCACGACGCCCCGCTCGCTGCAGGGTGTTGCCGTCTCCGGAGAGCTGCTGCCGCTGCTCGGTGCCCGTCCGCTGCTGGGGCGCCTCTTCTCGGCTGAAGAGGATCGAACCGGCGCCAATACCGTGCTGCTCAGTTACGGCACCTGGCAGAATGCGTTCGGCAGCGATACCCGCATCGTGGGCAAGACCATCGTGCTCGATCGGGTGCCTTACGTGGTGACCGGCGTCATGCCGAAGGCATTTGCGTATCCCGATCGCACGACCGCCATCTGGACCCCGATGCGGGCCGACGAAGTGGCCGATGCCGATCGCAACAACAACTGGCTGACTGTTGTCGGTCGGCTTCGCCCCGGCATCACGCCGGCTCAGGCGCAGGTCGACATGAATCGGGTAGCGACGCAACTCGCCCAGCAATATCCCAAGGAGAACGGCAAGACCCGCGTCAACGTGATGCCGCTCCGTGACATCTACAATCTCAGCACATCCACGCAGGCGCGCGTGCTCCTGCTCGCACTCTGTGGCGCCGCGGTCTGCGTGCTGCTCATCACCTGTGCCAACCTGGCCAACCTGCTGCTCGCGCGCGGCCTCGCTCGCCGGCGCGAGTTCGCCGTGCGCGCCGCGCTCGGCGCCGGTCGCGAACGGCTGGTGCGCCAGCTGGTCACCGAGAGCCTGCTCCTTGCCATCACCGGCGGCGCCCTCGGTGTCGCGCTTGCCATCGTCGCGGTGCCAGTGCTGACCCAGCTTATTCCATCCGCCATGCCGCTGGTGCAGGTGCCGGCCGTCGATGTGCGGGTGCTTGTAGTCGCGGCACTGCTGACGGTGGCAACGGGGATCGGGTTTGGTGTCATCCCGGCGCTGCGCGCAGGCAGCAGCACCACGCTCGACGCGTTGCGCGACGGGCAGCGCGCCGGCGGTGGCCGCCGCGCGCACCTGCGATCGGCACTGGTGATCGCCGAGGTGTCGATGTCGGTTGTGCTGCTCGTGTCGGCAGGGTTGCTGCTCCGCGCCCTCTGGCGGGTGCAGACGACCGACCCCGGCTTCCGGGCCGAGAACGTGTACACGCTGCGGACCGCGCTCCCACCCTACAAGTATTCGATCACGGCGAGCCGGGTCCGTTTCTACAATCAGGTGCTGGTGCAGGTTCGCGCCATTCCAGGTGTCACCAGCGCGGGTTATGCCAGCTGGCTGCCGATGGCGTGGGGCGGCGGGATCTGGCCGGTCGCGGTCGGAGGCGACGTCGTCGATCGAAGTAGCGATCACTCGGCGTCGTTGCGCTTCATCACGCCTGGATACCTCACTACTCTGGGCATTCCGGTTCGTCGCGGTCGTGACGTGAGCGACGCCGATACCCCGACGTCTCCCTATGCTGCTGTCGTGAGTGAGTCATTCGCACGTCGCTACTGGCCATCGACCGATCCGCTGGGCCAGCATTTCAAGTTCGCGTTGCACGACCGGACCGTCATCGGCGTCGTGCGCGATATCAAGGTCCGCGGACCCGAGCGCACCAGCGAACCGCAAGTCTACATCCCCTTTCAGCAGGTGCCGGACAGCGAAGTGTTCTTCTACGCGCCGAAGGACCTCGCCATCCGCTCAACCGTGGCGCCCGGCGCGCTCCTGCCGATGGTGCGCACCATCATTCACGCCGCCGACCCTGAGCAGCCGGTGTCGGACCCGCGCACGCTCTCGGCCGTCGTCGACGCGCAGACCGCAGGGCGGAGC
>JBEPVV010000346.1:0-2732 GCA_041690795.1 Gemmatimonadota bacterium
ACGAAGACGTATTCGACGCCGCGGGGCCACGCGCGCGCACGTCCGGTCGTATTCTCTTTGTCGGAAATGTCCGACGGGTGAAGGGTCTCGACATGCTGGTGCGGGCCCTGGTGCTCGTGCTTCGGAGCGTGCCGGACGCGCACATGCGCGTCATCGGTTCGCCGCTTTCGCGAAGCTATCGTCGCGACCTGGACGACGTTCGACGTCTCGCATCATCGCTCGGCATTGGCGAACAGATCACATTTGCGGGGCATCGCGATCCAGCTGATGTTGCCCGCGAGATGCGCGAGGCCGTGGTGGTGGCGGTACCGAGTCGCCGCGAGAGTTTTTCTGCCGTCACGATCGAGGCGCTGGCGTCGGGAACGCCGGTGGTAGTCACCCGATGCGGCGGACCGGAAGAGCTGGTCGACGAGACCACCGGCATGCTGGTCGACGTCGACGATGTGGAGGCAATGGCGGAAGCGCTGTCGCAGATCCTGCTCGGAACGCAACGGTTCGATCCCGAGACGTTGCGGGCATCGATCGTGCCGCGCTTCGGAATCGCCGCCGCGACCGCGCGACTCCGTCAGATCTATGAAGTGGCGGTGACCGGCCCCGCTTGAGCCTCGGCCGCCGGCTGCGGAATGGAGGCCGTGGGCCGCCGGGTCAGCCGTTCCTTGAGGACGGCACAGGGATGTTCGATCAGCCACCAGCTGCACTGCGCCACAAGCGCCGTCAAGCCCACGTTCACGGCGACATACACCGCGTGCGCACCGGTACTGAATCCGACGACTGACCGGACCGGGCCAACTTCGAATCCGACCATCGTCAGTGCGGTCATGATTGGATGATGAACGACGTACATCGCGTAGCTGCGGCGGCCGAGCCAGACCAGCGGCCGATTACTCAGCAACCGGGCGAGACGAGCTTCCGGCGCCGCGACGTACGCCTCCACGACGAACCAGCCGAATACGACCGCGACGAGGGAAAGTCCGACAGTGCCGACCAGGCGGTCACCCTGGGGACCGCCGCGCCAGCCGATCATCCCGATCAGCAACACCGCCAGAATCAGGCCGAGCGGTCGGAAGCGCGCCACGACGCTGCGAAAATCGGACGGCCAACGCACCATCAGTGCCAGGAATGCGCCGATCGCCAGCGTATCCATCCGGGTAAACGGCAACACCCAGCTCGCCACGAGCAGCCCGTGCGCACCGCCGATCCAGCAGCGCAGCCCCAGCGCACTCACGACAAGCGCGGCACACAGGACTTGCGATTGACGACGGGAGAGCATCAGGATCGCCAATGGCCACACGAGATAGAACTGTTCCTCTATCGCCAGCGACCAGAAATGCGGGGCGAACAGCGTCGTGCCCGCCCATCCCTTGATTGCCACAAGGAAATCGGTGGTGTAGGTCCAATACCAGAGCTGGATACTTGCCGGCGTCGCCGGTGCCGCGTGCAGTAGCGGGAGTACCACGAAAATAACGAGCAGGAACGCGTAATAGACTGGAAAGATCCTCAGGGTCCGCCGGATGTAGAAGTTGCGGAAATAGAACGGACGCTCCTTCGCATCCAGCAGGATTCCGGTGATCAAGAATCCGGAGAGGACGAAGAAGAGGTCGACGCCGGCCCAGCCGAATGAGATGCCGGCGTGAACCGCGCGGGCACCGGGAAAACCGAGGTTGAAGCGGCGCACCTCGTAGTGCAGCAGCATGACGAGCAGCACGGCGATGCCGCGTATCCCGTCGAGCGCGGTCACGTGACGCGCGCTCGGCATGGGAGAGCGCTGGCTGTTCGACTGCTCGGCGATCACGGGGGGCACCCGGTCACCGCTCGGTCAGCAGCCGCTCGAAGTCTGCCTTGACCGCGACGGCGTTTTTCGTCTCGTAATACCAGCGAATGGTGCGGTCGAGTCCATCGCTGAACGACACCTGCGGTTCCCAGCCAAGAAGCTTGCGACCGAGGGCGTTGTCACAGACCCGATTGTAGGGCCCGGTCGGCATGCTCGGGTCAGCTTGCAGCGTCGACGTGCCGCCGGTGCGGTCGAGAATCATCCGGGCGGCATCGATCACGCGGGTGCGTTCCATCGTGCCCAGGTTGACCGCGGTGCCGTCGTCGATCTTTTCAGCCGCCAGGATGGTTCCCTCGACGATATCACTGACGTAGGTCCAGTTGCGGATCTGTTCGCCCGTACCCCAGACGATGAATGGATCCTGTTTCACGAAGGCGCGCGCGATCATCGCAATGACCGCGTGGTTCTCGAGACAGCGCTCGCCGTAGGCCGTGAAGTACCGGAGCGATGCACACTTGAATCCGTAGTCGCGATGGTAGGACTGCAGCGTCAGCTCGCACATCAGCTTCGCCCAGCCGTAGAGGTTGTCGGCGGCAAAAGGCGGCGTGACGAGGTCTTCGCTGAGATAGAGGATCTGGGACGGGTCGTGCTGCAGATGTTCGGGGTAGACGCAGCCCGATGAGGCGAAGGTGAATTTCTCCACGCCGGCGCGGTGGGCCGCGCGGATCATCAGCCCATCGAGCGCAAGATTGGTTGCGCAGGCGGCCTGATGGAGGTCGATGTAGCCCCGGCCGCCATGATTGGCGGCGAGATGAAAGACGTGTTCCATCCCGTCGACCGCCCGGTCGGCCATGTCGGCGTCGAGCAGGTCGACCTCGAGGAAGTCAACCGCGCCCTGGTCGAGCAGGTGCTGTACGTTGGCGCGGGTGCCGCTGGAAAGATCGTCGGCGATCCGGACCCT
>JBEPVV010000347.1:0-2685 GCA_041690795.1 Gemmatimonadota bacterium
GTGCACGACGTGCCTGGGGCTGGGGTGACCGAGCCGACAAAGCCCGCCTACTACTTCACCTATCGGCAGCTTCCCTATCGGGCGCGGTGGCTCACTGCCGTCGTGAAGACGCAGGCTCCCCCCGCCACGATGATTGCTTCCGTGCGTGCCGCACTCAGGCAGGTCGATCCCACGGTGCCGGTGGAATTTCGCACGATGTCGGATCGGCTGTCGGGCTCAGTGGCTGATCGTCGGTTCACGATGCTGGTCCTCGGTGTCTTCGCCGCGGTGGCGCTGCTGCTGACCGCATCCGGCATCTACGGCGTCGTCTCCTATTCCGTGGCTCGGCGCACGCGAGAGATCGGCATCCGGATCGCAGTCGGCGCCGAACCGCGGCAGGTCGGGCGAATGGTGCAGCGGCAGGCGATCGCGATCGTGGCGATCGGCGTGGCAGTGGGCGCGGCACTGGCGTTCGCGCTCACTGGCGTGGTGCGTTCGCTGCTGTACGAAGTCGGGACGGTAGACCCGGTGTCATTCGTCGGCGTAGCGGTCCTGTTGCTGCTGACCGCCTGGGTGGCGAGCTGGTTCCCGGCGCGGCGCGGGACGCGGATCGACCCGATCGGCGCGATTCGGGCGGAGTGACGACGCTGCCCGTCAGCGGCTGTCCATCGTGGTGATGCCGCCGCTGGTGCCGATCAACTTCACTTCCGGTTCGAGCGTGATTTCCCAGCGATCGAGCACACTGCCGCGCACCATGCGCATCAGCTGCAGCACTTCCGCCGACGTGCCGCCGCCGGTGTTGACGAAGTAGTTGGCGTGCATGGGTGACACCTCGATGCCGCCAACGCGCAGCCCCTTGAGGCCGGCCGCCTCGATGCACTGGCCGCTGGTGCGCGGGAGCGACGCTTCGCGCTCCGGCGGCAACACCGGATTCTTGAATACCGAACCGCAGCACGGCTGATTGAACGGTGTGCCATCCTTGCGCCACCGGTAGAGAGACTCGACTTCCTCCTCCAGCTGCGCGACCGCCGCCGATTGCAGTTTCACCATCGTGCTGACCACGACGACCTGGCCGAGGTCGCTACGGCGATAGCTGAACCCGGCTTCCGCCGCCGCCACGAAATGATCGTTGCCGTTGCGATCGATCGTGTGCACCGTCCGGACGACGTCACGCCACTCCGCACCATGACACCCGGCGTTCATCACCACGCCGCCACCGACGCTTCCGGGCACACCCGCCATCTTGTGAATCCCGCCCCAGCCGGCTCCGGCGGTGCGCTTCGCCGCGAGCGGCGCCGGCATCCCGGCGCCGAGCGTCCATTCGTCGCCACGCTGGGTCATCTCGTCGAGTCCCTTCCCCAACCGGATCACGAGCGCATCGAGTCCGCCGTCCGGAAAGAGCAGGTTGGAGCCCAGCCCGAGCGCGAACCAGGGGATGCCGCGTCGGTTGCACTGCTGCAGGGCGACGGCCACGTCTTCGGCGTTTGCCGGCGTGAACATTGTGGCAGTGCCGCCGATCCGGTACGTCGACCATCGCGACAGCGCTTCCTGCTCCTTGACGGTACCGCGCACGTGTGCGCGCAGTGCCGCCGCGAAACCGGAATCGCGCGCAGTGAGCCGACTCACGATGCGGCAAGCTCGCGCGCCAGTGCGTGCCACTCCTGCAGCGAGCAGACTTCGAGTTTGCGACTCTTGAGCGCGATGATGGCGTCGCACGCCGCGGCGGCTGCTGACATCGTCGTGGTATACGGGATGCCGTGCTGCAGCGCAGCGCGACGCAACGCGTAATCGTCCTGCTGCGTCAGCTTGCCGAGCGGCGTGTTGACCAGCAGGTGGACCTGGCCCGACACCATCAGGTCGATGCCGTTGGGACGGCCCTCATAGACCTTGAATACGCGCTCCGCCGGCACGCCCCGTGCTCGCAGGTATCGCTGAGTGCCGTCGGTGGCGACGATCCGGAAGCCGAGCTCGTGGAAGCGCCGTGCGATCGGCACCACGGTCGCCTTGTCGTGATCGTTCACCGTCACAAAGACCGAACCGCTGAGTGGCAACTGCCCGTCGGCGCTCGCCTGGGCCTTCGCGAAGGCCATGCCGAATGAGTCGGCGATCCCCATCACCTCGCCGGTTGACCGCATCTCCGGCCCGAGCCGGGTGTCGACTCCTGGAAACTTGGAGAAGGGAAAGACCGCCTCCTTGACGGCGACATATGGCTGCAGTGGATCGTCGGTCAAGCCGAGTTCGGAGAGCTTTTTTCCCGCCATCACCGCGGCGGCGAGTCCGGCGAGTGGCACGCCGGTCGTCTTCGACACGAACGGAATCGTGCGCGACGCGCGCGGGTTGACCTCGAGGCAGTAGACAACGCCATCCTTGATGGCGTACTGGGCATTGATCAGTCCCACGACACCGAGTGCCTTGGCGAAGGCGCGGGTGTGTTCGCGCATCTGTTCGACCTGTTCCTCGGTGATGAGATACGGGGGCAACACGCAGGCGGAGTCGCCGGAGTGAATCCCCGCGTCCTCGATGTGCTGCATCACGCCGCCGATGACCACGTGCTCGCCGTCGCAGATCGCATCGACATCGACCTCGAATGCATCCTCGAGGAACGAGTCGATCAGCACCGGGTGGCCCGGCGCAACACGCGCCGCCTCGTCGAAGAACTCGCGCAACTCGTCGGCGTCGTAGACGATCCGCATCGCGCGGCCACCC
>JBEPVV010000348.1:0-2692 GCA_041690795.1 Gemmatimonadota bacterium
CACCTCGCCGTCGCGATTGCCGAGGATGTTGGTCGAATACCAGCCAGCCACGCCCAGCATCCGTGCCTTGAACATCGGCGCGAGCACCGTCTTGATCATCGTCTGGCCGGTTTTGAAGTCCTTGCCTCCGATCGGCATGCCCTTGTCTTTCGCCAGCTGCGTGATCGCACCGATATCGCAGGTCAGGTTGGGGGCACCATTTGCAAACGGCACGCCTTCCATCAACGCGGCCCAGGCGTAGAGCATCGACGGCGCGATCGATGGATCGTTCGCTTCCATCGCCGCCTCGAACGCGGCCAGGTCGACGTGCGCCGGGCCGGGAACGATGAAGATCTCCGTCGACGCACACCAGACCATCACGCAGCGCGCGACACCGCTCGATTGCTTGAAGTCGCGAATGTCCTTCCGCAGCTGCTCGGCGAGGTCGCGCTTGTTCTTGCCCTGCTTGACGTTGATCCCCTCGAGGCGCTTGACGTACGCCTGATCGAACACCGCCGGCATCGGCTTGATCGTCTGCAGGAAGTCGCGAATCGGCTCCACGTGCTCGTGCTTGTCGAACACGCCGCAGTGGAGGCACGAACGGTACAGATCGTCCGGCACCGGATCCCAGGCGCCGAACACCAGCTGCTCGAGATTGGCGAGCGGCACGAAGTCACGGATCAGCGGCGCGCGATTGTCGTTGCGCTTTCCCAGGCGGATTGTCGCCATCTGGGTGAGCGAGCCGTACGGCTTGGCCAGCCCGCGACGCGCCAGTTCCACGCCGGCAATGAACGTCGAGGCCACGGCGCCGAGACCGACGCACAACACTCCGAGCTTGCCGTCGGCCTTCGCGACCGTCCGAGCTGTTTCACCCACGCTGACTCCCTGTGCTATGTGATGTCCGCGGCGTTCGCCTGTCGGCGAACGTGCACGAACCGTTGACCCACGGTGATGAGCGAAAGCGCGGTCGGGATCATGATCACGACCGTGATCGGGATCGCGCTGAAGTTGGATCCGAATGCAATGGTCGTGAGGCCGAGAAGGAGAATTCGTTCGGCGCGTTGCGCGATACCCACCTTGCCGTCCATGCCCAGGCTCTCGGCCCGGGCCCGCATGTACGACACCAGCAGCGAGGTCAGGATGCCCAACATGCAGGTGACGATCGACACTTCACGAAAACGGATGTTAGGGGCATAGATCATCCACGAACCGAGGCCGATGAACAGGGCGCCGTCGCCCATCCGGTCGAGCGTCGAATCGTAGAAGGCGCCCCACTTGGTGGTCCGGTGACTGAGCCTTGCCACCGAACCGTCGAGCGTGTCGAGGATGCCGCTCGCCAGCAGTAATCCACCGCCCCAGTGCATGTGACCCAGTCCGTAGGCGACGGCGGAGAGCCCAATCAGCATCGCCCCGACGGTGGTGATGGAGTTGGGGGTGACGCCGAGCCGAAGGAGCCCGCGCGCCAACGGCGCCGTCCCCTTCTGGTACGCATTCACTGCACCGCTTACCAGTTCCGTCACGCGCCCCCGCACTGAGTTTCCGACCAGTTCGTGCGCCCCGGAAGGGCGGTAGAATCGGCGAAAACCTAACCGCCGGACGGGGGTGGGGCAACGCGGATTGACGATGCTGGCCGATGGCCAGGCGCATTCGCGGCGCGCCGTTGGCGGGGTCCGCCCCGCCACCGCTCACTCCAGCGCGGCGCCCGGAGCCGGCTGGTAGAGCAGGAACGGGAGTACCCGCTGGCGATAGGCCGCAAGCGCCGCTCGCCACGAGGCGATGATGGTTCCGGCGTCCTCGCCGCGCGCGATGGCGACCCGGAGCGCCGGGCCCCCGGCAAGCCGGTCGAAGGATGCCCCGATGCGGATCTGGTCGGGGTGCACGGCGTGAATCGCAGTCAGCAGGTGCAACGCAGCGGTCACTGGATCGAAGACGCGACGATCGACAATCGTCAGTCGAATACCCGATACCACCGTGTCGGCGAACTTTCTGTCGCCCGGATTGCGCGGCGTGAAGGTCACGCCCGAGAAGCGGACGCCCGGAAGATGCGTCGCACGGACACGGACGAGCACCGCCGCGGTGTCCAGCCATGGCGCTCCCACCTGCCGGAAGGCGGCATCGGTTCCCCGGCCGACGGAGAGGGCGGTGCCTTCAAAGAGACAGGTGCCGGGGTAGTCGAAAAGCGCATCGAGATCCTGGAGGTTGGGGCTCGGTGCGCGGAATGGAAGTCCGGTCTGTTCGAACGTCACGTCACGACGCCAGCCAGCAACGGGGATGACGCGCAGGTCGACCGGAATGCCAAGATCGCTCTGCGCCAGCCGTGCTTCCTCGCCCAGCGTAAGCCCGTGACGCATCGGCACAGCCAGCCGGCCGACCATCGAGTGGAACGCCGTGTCGAGCACGGTGCCCTGCACCGCGCCGCCGATCGGATTGGGGCGGTCGAGCACCATTACCGGAATGCCTCGAGCACCGGCGGCCTTCATCACCTCTACGGTCGTGGCGATGTAGGTGTAGTAGCGCGCGCCGACGTCGGGCAGGTCGACGATCATCAGGTCGATGCCGGCGAGCATGGACGCGGTGGGCGCGATGGTCTGCCCGTACAACGAGTAGATTGGAGTGTTGGTCGCGGAGTCGACACTCGCGTCGACGCGCTCGCCGGGCGCGGCACTTTCGGTGAGCCCGTGCTCGGGTGCGAAGCTGTCTCTTAAACACATCT
>JBEPVV010000349.1:0-2680 GCA_041690795.1 Gemmatimonadota bacterium
GAGTACAAGACCGCAAAGCAGGAAAGCAGCAGCGCGATTCATCGTCTGGCACTCCGGATCAGGTAGGGAATGCCACCACAATAGCGCCGATCTACGGCGAGGTCAAAGCGCGGGGACGGTGATGCTTTCGCCAGCGGCGCCGAGGGAGATCAGGGGAACGCCGACGGCACCGCCGATCCACATCCAGGTCGGATGCGGCAGGAGTGTCAGGTCGTAAATGGTGGCCGCCGTGAAAATCACGGTAAAGGCAAGTGGGGCAATGCGCGCGCGGCCGATCGAGGCCGCGATCCGGCTCCCGGTGTAGGCCGCGAGCAGCCAGCCACACAGCACCAGCGCCAGCGACGCGAACGGAAACTGACCGTGCTCAAGCGCGAACTTCACCTGGTCGAGGTCCTTGACGTCGAGCCCAGGTGGCATCGTGACCTGATTCGCCAGCTCCTCCAGCAGGTAGACGATGCCGAAGGCGACTCCGCATCCGACGATGATGCCCAGCAGGCGCCGAACCAGCGAAGACATGGAGCCATCCTTGAGAGCGAAAGCGGGGGTGATATGTCGTACGCCATGCGCCATGCGCCGTGCGGTCGAACCGGCAGGCTCGGCCAGAAGGCGTCAGCACTTCACTGGATACTCAAATCCTCGTGCCCACAGTATCGGCCTTCGCTGCAAGAAATATACGACGCTCCTTCCTCTCGCCTCCTACCTCGGAATGTGAAAGATCCTGCTCCACCTGGTCGCGGTGAAGAACGGCAGCGGACGGTAGCTCGACGGATCCCAGGAGTAGTAGATGATTACCGGGGTGCCCCGGACATTGGTCCGCGGAGCGAACCCCCAGTAGCGCGAATCGCGGGACTGGTCGCGATTGTCGCCCATCATCCAGAGCGAATCGTGGGGGACCAGCAGGGGACCCCAGTCGTGGACGTCCGGCAGGTAGTGCGCCGGATCGGGCCCGATGTAGTGCGGGGCCTGAAGCGCGCGCATCTGGCCGCGGGTGATCGAATCCGGGCCCAGGTTGAACTCGGGTGCCGTCGACTGCGCATACGGCTCCTCCAGCGTCTTGCCGTTCCGGAGGAGGACGCCAGCCTTCATCTGGAGGGTGTCGCCCGGCAGGCCGATCAGCCGCTTGACCAGGATCGAGTCCTCGATTGGCGACATGAAGACGACGATGTCGCCGTGTCGCGGCTGCCGCACCGCGGGAAGATGGGCATTGAAGAACGGAATCTTGGCGCCAAAGAGAAACTTGTTCACGAACAACACGTCGCCAACCATCATCGTCTTTTCCATGCTCGGCGATGGAATGAAGTAGGCCTGCACGACGAAGTTGCTCAACACCAGCCAGATGCCGATCGCCCACGCGGCGGCGCGAACCCACTCGAAGGTCTTCTTCTTGACCTTCTCCATGCCCGTGGTCGACGGAACGGTCACGCAGTCCTCCCTTGGGATTGCTCCGGCTTGAGGCGACCCGCGTACGCCTTCCGCAGTTTGGCCACCTTGGGCGCAATCATCGCCGCGCAATATGCGCGCTGCGGGTTCCGCTGGAAATACTGCTGGTGATACTCCTCGGCTGGCCAGAAGACGTCCAGCGGCTTGACCTCGGTGACGATCGGATCCGCGAAGGTATGGTCGCGACCATGCGCGGCGATGACTTCCGCCGCCGTCGCAGCTTGCGCCGGCGAACTGGTGAGGATCACCGACCGGTATTGCGTGCCGCTGTCGGGGCCCTGGGCATTCAACGTCGTCGGATCGTGAAAGGCGAAGAAGAACTCGAGGACGTCACGATAAGAGATCACCGCCGGATCGAAGGTCACCTGGACCACTTCAGCGTGACCGGTCGCGCCGGCGCAGACTCGCTCGTAGGTCGGATTGGGCACGCGGCCGCCGGCGTATCCGGAGACGACGCGCTCGACGCCGAGCAGGCGATCGAACACGGGCTCCAGGCACCAGAAGCAACCACCACCGAATGTTGCCGTTTCACTCATTGCGATTCAAAGTCCCAGGTCGCCACCGCGGCCGGTCCGAAACGCAACCGGGAGTGAGGACCAAAACGGTAGACCGGATTGGCTGGCACATCGTGCGTCAGCACGAACTCCAGCTGCTTGACGCCGGCACCTCGCCAGGGCGGCGTCAGCCGGAGCGTGAAATTGTCGAAGTAGATGATCGCCTGCTCGCCCTCGACTACGGCGCGCACGCCGGTGTTGCGTGCGAAGCGCACCGCGATCGCAATGTCGGCTGCAGGAATCGCCAGGGTGGCGCCGTTGACATCACGCATGAGGCGATCAGGTCGGAAGCGCGTGCCGATGAATCGCGTGCTGGTGCGGTTGTCGGACGACAGCGAGTCGATCTTGCCGCGCGCCATCGCTGCCTCGTTGCTGAATTCAATCACCGAGAGCTGGAAGTGACTCGACAGCGAGTCGGCACCAGTCGGCATGACCCACTGAACGGCGGGGACCGCCGTCGGTTGCACACCCTGCAGTTGCTCGCCGGCATCGAAGATGGCGTGAAGCTTCCTGAGCCGGATCACGAGCGCGTTCACGCCGCCGGGTTGTTCGATCGCCATCACCACGGCGGCATCGCCCGCGACCGTTCCCGCGGCCTCGTGCGGACCGAGCAGCTGCAGATAGGTGTGCTTGCCATACAACGAAATGCCACCGTCGGCGGCAACGCTTCCCGCTGTCTCTTATAC
>JBEPVV010000350.1:0-2677 GCA_041690795.1 Gemmatimonadota bacterium
CCGTAATCCGGCGCTGCAGGAACGACGGGAACGGCTGCTGGCCGCGCGAGCGTGGGAGGCTCGACCGATATGAACACCACCGATTCGCGAATCGCGCGCGCATTGCACCACCCCGTCACCTACCCGCGCGATGCCACGGCCCCGCCGGAGATCGTGATACCCAACCCAGGAATGCCGCTTGATCTGAGCTGGGTGCGCGACATTCGCGTCAACCGCAGCGCCGTCGAACGACGCGCAGCTACCATTCCGACCCGCCGCTCCATCAAGGCGGCGTGGCAGGCGGGATGGCTGCTTCGCGCCATCACCCTGATGGATCTCACCACGCTGCAGGGTGACGACACACCAGGCCGCGTGCGCCGCCTCTGCGCCAAGGCGCGTCGTCCCGTCCGCGACGACATTCTCGAGTCCCTGGGCGTGCAGGACCTGCCCATTCGCGTGGCTGCGGTTTGCGTCTACCACGTCTTCGTCGAGACGGCGGTGCAGGCGCTGGAGGGGAGCGGCATTCCGGTGGCGGCCGTGTCGACGGGATTTCCGGCCGGGCTCTCGCCGATGAAAACGCGACTCGCCGAAATCGAGGCATCGGTGGCGGCTGGCGCCGCCGAGATCGACATCGTGATTACCCGCGCACATGTACTCACCGGCAACTGGCAGGCGCTCTACGACGAAGTGCGCGCCTTCCGCGATGCCTGTGGTGATGCCCATCTCAAGGCGATCCTCGGCACCGGCGAGCTGGCGACACTGAAGGACGTGGGTCGGGCGTCGATGGTGGCGATGATGGCGGGCGCCGACTTCATCAAGACCAGCACCGGCAAGGAAGGCGTCAACGCCATCCTGCCGGTGGGGATCGTGATGGCGCGCGCCATTCGTGCCTACCGCGAGCGCACTGGGCTTCTGGTCGGCTTCAAGCCTGCGGGCGGGATTCGCCGTGCCAAGGAATCGCTCGACTGGATGGCGATGATGAAGGATGAGCTGGGCGATCGCTGGCTCCGGCCGGATCTCTTCCGCTTCGGTGCCAGCTCGATGCTGGGCGATATCGAGCGGCAGCTGGAGCATTTCGTGACCGGGCGATATAGCGCGTCACACCGGCACCCACTCGCATGAGGCTTGTCCTGGATTCCTCATCCCGAGCGCAGCGAGGGATCTGGTTACCGACGCCGAAATCACGTTTCAATCCGTGGGTATGCCCATGACCTCCGTTCGCGACGCCTTCGAATCCATGGCCTGGGGCACCGCACCCGAGTCGACGACGCTGGCAATGGAATGGCTCGACCGGCACCAGCGCCGCTTCGGCCAGTACATTAGCGGTGCGTGGACCGCGGCCGGTGAAACGTTCGTCGTGTCGAATCCGGCGACAGGAACGGAACTGGGGCAGGTCACGCAGGGGACCGACACCGACGTGAATGCCGCCGTGGCGGCCGCACGCGCCGCACTCCCCGGTTGGCAGGATCTCGGTGGTCACGGCCGCGCCCGCTGGATGTATGCGATCGCGCGAGGAATTCAGCGCAACGCTCGCCTCTTCTCGGTGGTCGAGAGCCTCGACAACGGCAAGCCGATTCGGGAGTCCCGCGACATCGACATTCCTCTGGTGGCGCGCCACTTCTATCATCACGCCGGATGGGCGCAGCTGCTCAACCGCGAATTTCCGGCGATGGAAGCGGTGGGGGTGGTGGGGCAGGTGATCCCGTGGAACTTTCCGCTGCTGATGATGGCGTGGAAGATCGCGCCCGCTATAGCAGCGGGTAATACAGTGGTGCTCAAGCCGGCCGAGTATACGCCGCTGACCGCACTCTGCTTCGCCGAGCTGCTGCATGAGATCGGTTTCCCGCCGGGCGTCGTCAACATTGTCACCGGCGACGGCCGCACCGGGGCCACGCTGGTGGGTCACGACGATGTCGACAAGGTCGCCTTCACCGGCTCGACCGATGTTGGCCGCGCGATTCGTTCCGCGACTGCCGGCAGCGGCAAGAAGCTCACGCTCGAGCTGGGCGGCAAATCGCCGTTCCTCGTCTTCGACGATGCCGATCTCGACTCGGTGGTCGAGGGCGTGGTCGATGCGATCTGGTTCAACCAGGGACAGGTCTGTTGCGCGGGGTCGCGCATACTGGTGGCGGAGAGTGTCGCCGAAGCGTTGACGAACAAGTTGCGGGCGAGGATGGAGACGTTGCGCGTGGGCTCGCCACTCGACAAGTCGGTTGACATCGGCGCCATCGTCGCACCAGTCCAGCTGGAGCGGATTGCCGCTCTCGTCAAGCAGGGGATCGACGAGGGTGCCAGTTGCTGGCAGCCGTCGTGGAGCGTGCCGACCGAAGGCCTCTTCTATCCGCCGACGCTTTTCACCAACGTTTCGCCCGCGGCGACGGTGGCGCAGGTCGAGATCTTCGGGCCGGTGGTGGTGCTGATGACCTTCCGCACGCCCGATGAAGCGGTCGAACTCGCCAACAACTCGCGTTACGGGCTGGCGGCGAGTGTCTGGAGCGAGAACATCAACCTGGCGCTCGACGTGGCGCCGCGCCTCAAGGCCGGCACGGTGTGGGTCAACTGCACCAACATGTTCGACGCGGCGAGCGGCTTTGGCGGGTATCGCGAAAGTGGCTACGGTCGTGAGGGCGGACGCGAGGGAATGTACGAGTACCTGCGCATGAAGCACGGCAAGCGGGCGCTGCGCGTCGAGCACCGA
>JBEPVV010000351.1:0-2675 GCA_041690795.1 Gemmatimonadota bacterium
GGACGCCCGCCAGCACCGTCGCATGGTAGGTGATGCGGACGTCATCCTCCAGCACCGTCTGCAGCGCCGTCACGTCCTTCTGGTCGACGATGCTGTGCGTGTGTGAGTAGATGTTGGCGTAGTCGGAGATCGAAACCCGGTCGCCCAGCGTGATGCCGCCGCGGTCGTCGAGCAGCACGTGCCGGTGCACGACCACATCGTCCCCGACTTCCAGCTGATACCCGAACGAGAGTTCGACGTGCTGGAAGCACTTGAAGTTGCGCCCCACCCGCTTGAAGATGAAACTGGCGAGCAGTCGGCGGAAATGCACGCCGAGGTCGACGTTCTGGCCCCCGGCGGGAAGGCGGTCGAACGAGTACCAGAGCCAGAGCAACGGCTTCACTCGCGCGAACTTCGCCGCGTCGACTTCGGCGTAGTATTCCGGCTCCAGCGTGACGTTGCTCGGGTCGCAGGACTGCATGGCGAGCCGGCTTGCGGCCGGCAGCGCATCATCCCCCGCGCGCTCCTCGTACGCTCCCTGCCCCGGGTATGCCAGCGAGAAGAGCGTGTCGCGGACGACTGCATTCCAGTCGGCGCCCGGAGCCCGGAGCTGCTGCTCGAGATCGGCGAGCCAGCTGTCGCGCAGTTCGCGTGCGCGGGCGGGCAGCTCGACAGTGCGAAGCGGCAGCAGCGTCACGGCTGAGGTTTCACGCTGTCGGGAGTGCTGCGCACCGCCCCGAGAATGCGGGTGCGCTCGGCGTCGAAGCGCGGCAGCCTGCGCTCCCAGTCGTCGTTAGTCGCCGTGAGATAGGAGAACGTGAACGCTTCGCGCACCGGAATGTCACGGCGGAAGATGAACAGCGCCTGCACCTGTTCACGAAGGTTGAGTTGCTCGTTGGAGAAGGTCGGCGACATCGCGACCCATCCTGCCGGATGAAACTGCTGGCCGTGAAAGATCAGCGTGATGAGCGACGGGTCGAAGCGCGTGTTGGGCGCCAGTCCATGGAAACTCACCAGTGCGAGGCCGGGGTCGGTGACCCCGTTGTCGTTGGCAACCGAATCGATCTGCGTGCGGTACTGGCCGATGAGGCGCTGCATCGAGCGATAGGCATCGGGCGTGAGCAGCCGGAGCACTCGCTCATCGAGTGGCACCAGGAGCACCTCGAGGTTGCCGTTGTTGACGCGCACCGTGGCAGTTTCGAGGTTGAGCTGCCCCTGGTTGATCGGCAGGTGATCGGTTCGCGTGGTGTCGGCGTTGAGCTGGGCCGTCGCTCCCCGCACGGTCACGATCGACAGCGCGAGCAGGCGCACCGCGGTTCGCAACATTCGCATCATTCGCGCTCCCGCGCCGCCATCAGCAGCGATTCCGCCAGATCCGCCACGCCAGCCCCCGTTTCTGCACTGACCACCTGTACCTGGTCCGGTCCGAATCCCAGCTCCCGCGTGCGCGCCGCCGCCGCTTCGACCTGCCCGCTCCGCGTTAGCTTGTCCGCCTTGGTGAGCACGGCCAGGACCGAACGGCCTGACTCGGCAAGCAGCGCCTGGAATTCCTGGTCGTCGGCCGACAGGGAGTGGCGGATGTCGAGCAGCCAGACGACGCCCGTAAGCGTTTCCCGTGATCGTAACAGGTTTTGCAGCAGCTCGCGATACTCGCGCCGCGCGGCGTGGCCGGTCTTGGCGAAGCCATACCCGGGCAGGTCGATGAAGTACAGCTCCGACAGCCGATAGATGTTGAGCAACTGCGTCTTCCCGGGCGTGCTGCTGACGCGCGCCAGCGACCGCCTGCCCACCAGCGCGTTCAGCAGCGAGGACTTGCCGACATTGGAGCGCCCGATGAAGGCAAACTCGGGCATCGCCGGTGTGAGCACGTGCGACGGGTCGGGAAAGCTCCCGACGAATTCGATCGGACGGCTGGCCAGCGGAGAAACCGATTGCACCGCAGCCGGGCCCTTCGTTGCGCTCAGGCTACGCTTCCTTCTTCTGGCGCGGGCGTTCAGTCACGACCAGCGGGGCGGTACCCTGGGTCACCGATTCCGGCGTGATGATCACTTCGCGCACGTCCTGGCGGCTGGGCAGGTCGAACATGATGTCGATCATCATGTCTTCGAGAATGGCGCGCAGGCCGCGAGCGCCGGTCTCGCGCGTGATCGCCTTGCGGGCGACCGCGCGGAGCGCTTCGGGGTCGAAGGTCAGTCCCACGCCTTCGAGATCGAAGAGCTTCTTGTACTGCTTGGTCAGCGCGTTCTTCGGTTCGACGAGAATGCGCACCAGCGCTTCCTCGTTGAGCGACTCCAGCGCCACGAGGACCGGCAGGCGGCCCACCAGTTCAGGAATCATCCCGAAGCGCAGCAGGTCATCGGGTTCGGCGCAGTTGTACGGATGCTTGTCGTCGAAGGCCACGCCCGTGGTTTCCGCCGGCTCGGCCTGCTCCGCGAAGCCGATCCGCTGCCGGCCGAGCCGGGTTTCGATGATCTTCTCCAGTCCGTCGAACGCGCCGCCACAGATGAAGAGAATGTCGCGGGTGTTGATCTGGATGTATTCCTGCTGCGGATGCTTGCGCCCGCCCTGAGGCGGCACCGACGCGACCGTGCCCTCGAGGATCTTGAGCAGCGCCTGCTGCACGCCTTCGCCCGACACGTCTCGCGTGATGCTCGGATTCTCCGACTTGCGCGCGATCTTGTCGATCTCGTCGATGT
>JBEPVV010000352.1:0-2674 GCA_041690795.1 Gemmatimonadota bacterium
CCGCAGTCGTTTCCCGAGCGGATCCACGCCGGGCCACTCGCGGTTGGCAAGCGCTGCGTTGATGACGATCACTGGAGTGGCAGTTGGAAGGTCGGATTCAGCGAAATCCCGACCCTTGATGATCGGCATCTCCATCGTCGAGAAGTACCCGGTGCTGGCGAGGCGATAATCCGCAAACCCGGTGATGCCGTGCATGGCCAGCAGCGGCGCCTTGCCCTCCACCTGGATGCCGCCACTCGGGTTGTCGCCGTCGAGCGGCAGCACGTTGGTGACTCCTGCGGACTGAACGCCCGGTAACGCGCGCAACGCCTGCAAGGCGCGGTCGTGATAGCCCACCGCCTGCGCCAACTCTGGAAAGCTCTGGTTGGGAAGGTCGATCGGTACCGTCAGCACCTGCGCGGGATTGAAGCCAAGCTCGACGTGCATCACGGCGGCGAAACTCCGGAGCAGCAGCCCGGAGCCGATCAGCAGCACCACGGCGAGGACGACCTCGATCACGACCAGTACCGACCAGATCTGGAGCCCGGGCCCGCCGGCGCTCCCGCGCATGCTCGACCGCATCAGCCGGCCAGTGTCGACGTCAGTGATTCGCAATGCTGGAAAGAGTCCGAAAAGCGTCGCCGTGAGCAAGGCAAGGCCGCCGGTAAAACCGAGCACCGTCGGGTCGAGACGCGTGCTGCCGAGCAATACCAGGCCAGGCGGCGCCAGCGCCACCAGGCTACGCAGCAACGCCATCGCCATCAGCATCCCCGCCACGCTCCCCAGGATGGCGATGACCAGACTCTCGGTGACAACCTGCCGCACCAGCCGGCCGCGCCCCGCACCGATGGCGGTCCGGACGGCCAGCTCCTGCGTTCGGGCCATGCCTCGCGCGAGAAGAGTGCTGGCGAGATTGGTGCACGCGATCAGGAGCAGCAGCGCTGACGCGCCAAAGAGCAGCATGAGCGGTTTGCGAAGCGGTCCGGTCAGGTCGTCCTGTAGCGCCGTGACGCGTGCGCCGACCGCGTCGAAATCGCTCCCCGCCACGGTCGCGATGCGGCGAACCACGAGATTCAGTCCCCGTTGCGCATCCGCCGCCGTCACGCCGGGCTTCAATCGCCCGATCGCCGACCAGTTGTGCGCGGTGCGGGACGTGGCCTGCCTGTTGAGTTCCAGCGGATACCACAGGTCCACATCATCCGGGAAGTTGAAGCCGGCTGGCATGACGCCCACGACTTGAAAAGTGAATTCTCCACGCAGCCGCACGGTATCGAGTTGCGAGGTGCCGGCAAGGTGTTCGCGCCAGAAGCGCGCGCTCACCACCGCTACCGGGGGGGCGCCGACCATGTGTTCATTGGCCGTCGGGAGGCGACCAAGGAAGGGATGCGCACCCATGACACCGAAGAAGTCGCGGGAGACCTGTGCCGCGGCGACGCGCAGCGGTTCGTCGGCGCCAAGCAGTGTCGCGCGCTCGCTGCCGAACTGCGCCATCGCGTCGAACGACCGCGACTGCTGCTGGAAGTCGAGAAAATTCGTCCAGGACACATTGGCGTAGCCGCGTTGGTGCAGCTCGACCACGTCGACGATCCGTTCCGCATGGTCATATGGGAGCGGGCGCAGGAGCATCCCGTTGACGATCGAGAAGATCGCGGTGTTGGCGCCGACGCCCAGTGCCAAGGTGAGCACCGCAACGACCGCGAAGCCGGGGGCGCGGCGCAACAGGCGCAGCGCGAACATGACGTCCTGGCCCAGGGCGCCAAAGCGCTCGGCCCTCCGACGCGCCCGGCGCGATCGCGAAGTGATCTGCCGGCATTCGGCCGCGACTTCCTTTACGTCACCGAACGCGCGGCGCGCTTCTTCCCGGGCGAGTGCAGGTTGCCAGCCCTGCTGCACCAGCTCCGCGGCGCGACGTTCGAGGTGGTCATCGACTTCGCGGCGCACATCCTCGTCGACCGGTTTCTGCGCCGAGAGCGGCAACTCTTCGTCGTGGCGGGACATCAGGAGATCGCGCCCGCGGGCCGGGTCTCGAGAACCCTCGACATCGCCGCCACATAGCGGGCCCACCCGGCGAGTTCGCGTTGCAGATGCCGGCGTCCCGCCGGCGTGAGGTGATAGACCTTCGCTTCACGCCCGGTTTCGGTGCGCTTCCACGCCGACTCGACCAGACTTCGCTCCTCGAGCCGACGCAGGGCCGGGTAGAGCGCGCCTTCGTCGATCTGCAGCGCGTCGGCCGTGGTGTCACGAATCCATCGCGAGATGGCGTAGCCGTGCGTCGGGCCCCAGCCGAGGGTGCGGAGGATCAGGATGTCGAGGGTTCCCTTGACCAGCATCATCGGCGGCAGCGTCATCTGAACCTCACCCCTGAGTCGTTGATACCTGAAAGACTAAGGGGTAAGATGCGCCAGCGGGAGCTGGCGTGGCAATCCTGATCCTATTTCTCCTCGCGCGGTTCGCGGACCAGCCGGTAACCTGTCTTTCGGACCGTCAGCACGTGACGCGGCTGCGCCGGGTCGTTCTCGAGCTTGCGCCGCAGCTCCAGGATATGGACGTCGACCGTGCGCGACACCACGTCGGGCTCGTACCGCCAGACTTCGTCGAGCAGTTCGGCCCGCGTGGCGACGCGCCCGTCGCGGCGGAGCAGCGCGAGCAACAGGTCGAACTCCTTGGGCCGCAGCAGGGTGACGGTGTCGTCGCG
>JBEPVV010000353.1:0-2659 GCA_041690795.1 Gemmatimonadota bacterium
CAGCTGAAGCGCAGCAATGCGATGATGGAACACCGATGCCTGCGAATCGGACTCCATCAACCGCTGCCAATCGTGGCTGATCGCTTCCAACGCTGCCGGGCCGCGCAACCATTCCCAGCGCAGGACAGGAGTCATTGCGGCCGGTGGGGGTAGATCGTGCGCATGGTGCGCCGCAGCCTGCCGCCGGTGAACAGCACATCCAGTGCTCGAAGGTGGTGCTTGATCTGCCAGCGTCGAACCAGCTTGCGGATGGCCGCCGCAAGCGCCGCATCGGGACAACTCGGCTTGCCGTCGAGGAGTTCGTTCCAGTCGGCGAGTATTCCCTCGAACCGGATGTCCATGCCGTTGAGGGCAGACAGATCCGTCAACGTCGGCACCGACGCGCTCGAGAGCCCGAGCGCCCGGAGCCCGGCCATGGTCCGCAGGCACTTTTCGCAGTGCCCGCAATTTCCTTCAGTACCCTGCATGCAGACGCGGAGTTGATCGAGCAGAGCGTGATCGGTTCCCAGCGCCGCGAGCTTGTCGACGCGACGCATGTCGGAGGCATCGTGAATGATCTGCAGCGATTCGGTCTGCCAGAGCGGGTCGGTCACCGGGTGGGTGCCGAACGGGCCAAGATCGGCCCACGAACTGCTGGACGGGAAATAGAGCGTCGCGATGTCGTTCGCCATGGCGACGGCCGAGAGTCCGGCACCAACCTGCTGGTGCCAGTGGACACCGTAGGCGTGACCGAATTCCTTGACGTTGGTTCCGGCCACGAGCAACGTCAGGCCGGAGCGCTGTGCGACCCGCCGGTGATTGGCCACGACGCGTTCCACCAGCTCGCTGTTGGCGACGCGTCCGGTATCGACGCCAGGTACGAACAGGATGCCATCGAGTGCACCACGATTGCGCAGCACTGTGTAGCTGCTGTCGACGCCGCCGGAAAAAAGTGAATACGCTCCGGCGGCAGGAGGCGCCGTTTCGAGCGTCGGTGCAACGATCTCGATCGGGGTTGCCCAGGTGTACCAGCAGCGAAAAATCGCCTGGAGGGACGCCAGGTTTTGCAGGAGCTGTGGCGACACCGCGAGCGACGGAGCGACGTGAATCGCACGTCCGGAGCGCATGGCCGGAAGCAGGGCAGCGGCCACAAAGGGATCGCCGCGGACCGTCAGGCGACGAGTGTGCGCCGTCGAAAACCAGAGATCGTGACCGTCGACCGTGGCGTGAATACGTCCGCCATCGGCAGCCTCGACGCGCGGGGCGTCGATGACGATCGGGCCGGGCGCGCTGCCGTCGCGACTACTCATGGCGCCATCGCTCGACTGGGGAGCTTCGATGCAATGCCGACAGTACCTGCCGCTGCGTTCGGCCCAGCCGCACCTCGGGCCGCATGCACGGCATCGACCAGTTGCGCTGCCGTCGCATGCGCCAGTTTCCACCGCCGGCTTCGACAGGCCGCGTGGACCTGCTCGATCGTGCTCGCGATGAAGCCGCCGAGCAGCGGACCGGCATTTTTTTCGGGCGCGCCATGGGTGAACAGCTTGAGAAACACGTCGTTGCCGATCCGCGGCGCGGCGTCGAGCCACCGTTCCGCTCGCGCAGGCGATGGCGGCGCGTATGCTGCCAGCTCCCCGACCTCGAGCGAAGGAATCAGGCGCCAGCGGGGGTGCGCGCGCAGCGTGAGCGGCCCCTGGACGCAGAGCAATGCGTCCTGTGGCATGTCGTCGCCACGTTCGACCAGCGCGCCGGTGTCGTGCGACTTGGGAGCAGCGGGGTCGTCGACCGCCCAGTAGATCGCGTTGACAAGGCGCGTCTGGCAGGGATCAGGCGCTGCGGGCATGGTGAAGTCGGCGTAGCAACCCAGCTCGCGCAGCAGCGTCAATTCGTTGTTCAGGCCGCACCAGCGGCCGTCCGGGCGGGAATTGTCGAGCGCCCAGTTGCCGTGAATGAACCCGAACGTTGGCTGGCCGCGATCACTGCGAAGCAGGCCGTGGTCGCGAGCCAGCACGTCGATGAACGTCCGCATGCGGTGCGTGAAATCCGCTTCGCCTTCGCCATCGTGATGGATGTGTACTTCGACATCTGCGATGCCGTGCCGCGCCATGCTGGCGAGCGGCTCGATCAGTTCCGGTCGGTACTCTTCCTGGGGGTAGAAGAACGTCCACTGTGCGGGCCTGCCGCTGTCGTCGCGGTGCGATGCGGCGATGGCGGGCCAGCATTCGGACCACGTGTCGACGCGAGCTTGCGCCACGGTGCTGCTCGGCCGGGCCCAGCAGGGCTCGAAGTGGTCGGCGAACATGAGGTGGACGGTCACTGGCGTCGACGGATCGAAGCGATGCCGGCGAATGCGCCGCCGCGCTTCCATCCATCCCGGCAGCCACTGCTGCGCATTGCGGGGAAGCTTCATGCCGGATGGCCGAATGGCGATGAATTACCGGGGACGACACGCGCAAGCTCGGACCGGAGCGCCGCGATCGCATCCCGGCTGTCGGGTACGTTCGCGCTGGAACGGTGCGACATCGGAGGGAGCGTGACCCGCGCGATCAACGCGGCGGTGAGCGCGGCCACATCTCCCGGGGGCACCGAGACGCTTTCTTCATCGCGAAGTGCATCGACGCCGCCGACTGCGCTGGCGACGAATGAAGTTCCGCAGGCGAGCCCTTCGAGCAGCACGTTC
>JBEPVV010000354.1:0-2647 GCA_041690795.1 Gemmatimonadota bacterium
GTATACGTGCTGGGCGCGGGCGACACGGTGCGCACTCGCGACGTGCACGCGACCGCATGGCTCGGGGAGCGCTGGCTGATCGACTCGGGTCTCGTGGCCGGTGATCGCGTCATCGTTGACGGAGTGCAGAAGATTCGGCCTGGCGGCACCGCCGCGCCGATGCCGGTTGCGGCGGCCCCGAAGTGAGCGCCGGCGAAGCCAGCTCGCGCTCGGACATCAAGTACTTCTTCATCCGTCGCCCGGTCATGGCGGGCGTGATCGCCATCGTGATCACGCTGTTGGGGCTGGTCTCGGTCAAGTACCTGCCCGTCAATCGCTATCCGTCGATCACGCCGCCGTCGATCCGCGTTACGGCGGTGTACCCGGGGGCGACTGCGGAAGACGTCGCTCGCGCCGTGGCGGCCCCGATCGAGCAACAGCTCTCGGGGCTTCGCGGACTGCTGTATTTCAAGTCGTCGAATTCCAGCGACGGCACGATGGGACTTCAGGTCTTCTTCGACATTTCGCGCGATCAGGATCTTGCCGCGGTCGACGTGCAGAACGCGGTCAAGCGCGCCGAGCCGCAGTTGCCGGGCGAAGTCACCCGGAACGGCGTGGTCGTGACGAAGGCGCAGACCGACATCCTCCTGGTGGCGGCACTTTCGTCCGACGACCCTCGCTACGACGCCAACTACCTCATCAATTATGCAACCCTTTACGTCGCCGACGAGATCCGGCGCCTGCCTGGAGTCGGTGACGCGAACGTCTTCGGCGGCGGTCAGTTCGCCATGCTGCTGCAGCTCGACCCCGCCCGCATGGCACAACTCGGACTCACGGTTGATGATGTCGCCGGCGCGGTGCGCGAGCAGAATGCACCGGCTCCGGCGGGACGCCTGGGCCGCGAACCATCGCCTGCGGGCACCGAATTCACGCTGCCGGTCACTGCGCTTGGTCGCCTGGAAACGGTCGACCAGTTCAAGGGGATCATCGTTCGCGCCCGCAAGGACGGATCGGTCGTCCACCTGAGCGACGTCGCCAATGTCACCCTCGGCGGCCAGAGCGCCGATCTGGAAGGGCGACTGGACGGCAAGCCGACCACGCTGCTGATCCTCTATCTCCAGCCCGGCGCCAACGCCCTTCACGTCAAGCAGGAGCTGGTCGACCGGTTCACCGAACTGGAGAAGTCCTTTCCGGTCGGCATCCACTGGTCGGTGCCGTTCGACACGACACCGTTCATCGCGGCCTCGATCGAGGAAGTGAGCAAGACGCTGCTTGAGGCAATGGCGCTCGTGACGCTGGTCGTCTTCCTCTTTCTCCAGAGCTGGCGCGCAACGCTGATTCCGGTGCTGGCCGTGCCGGTGTCGGTCATCGGCACCTTTCTGGGCCTGCTTGCGCTCGGCTTCTCCGTCAACGTGCTCACGCTTTTCGGGCTGGTGCTCGCGATCGGGATTGTCGTCGATGATGCGATCGTCGTGATCGAGAACGTCGAGCGGATCATGACCGATGAGGGCCTCGACGCGCCGCACGCCGCAGACAAGGCGATGCACCAGGTGGCGGGCGCGCTGGTCGCGATCGTGCTGTCGCTGTGCGCCGTGTTCATTCCCGTGGCATTTCTTGGCGGCATCACCGGCTCGATGTTCCGGCAATTCGCCGTCACCATCGTGATCGCCGTGGTGCTGTCGGGCATCGTGGCACTGACGCTGACACCGGCGCTCTGTGCCGCGCTGCTGAAAGATTCTCCGGAGCATGCCGAGCACGGGCGGTTCTTCACCTGGTTCAACGCGTGGTTCGACCGGGTGCGCACCCGGTACATCGGCGGCGTGGGCGGTGTGCTCCGGCGTCCGCGGAGTTTTCTCGCAGCGTTCGCGGTGATCCTCGCGCTTATCGTCGTGCTCTACCGCCACGTGCCCACCGGGTTTCTTCCGACCGAAGACAAGGGCTTCTTCGTCGTCGCCGCGCAGCTGCCGAGCGGGGCGTCGCTGCAACGCACGCGCGCCGTCGTCCAGCGGATCGAGGAAACGCTGCACCGCGACAAGGGCGTCAAGGCCACCGTGGCGCTGGTCGGACTCGACATTCTCTCGGGAGCAAATCAGTCCAACTCTGCCGTCATCTTTGTCGGGCTCAAGTCATGGTCCGACCGCGGCAAGAACGAATCGGCCGATGCCATTCTCGGTCGCATCAACGGAGCGCTCTACGGCATGCCTGATGCGCTCGCGTTTGCGTTCAACTTTCCGGAGATTCCCGGTCTGGGCACGACGTCGGGTCTCGAGCTCAACCTGCAGGCGCGCACCGGACAGACCGTCAGCCAGTTCAACGGGCAGGTCAACGAATTCATGCAGGCGCTCGCCAAGGAGCCTGCTGTCACTGCTGCGGCGACCACCTTCCGCATCGACGCGCCGCAGATCTTCCTCAACGTCGATCGCGATGCGGTGAAGGCGCGCAATGTCAAACTCGGGACGCTCTTCCTGACGCTGCAGACGATGCTGTCGAATCTCTACGTGAACGATTTCAACCTCTACGGGCGCACGTATCGCGTGCAGGCCGAAGCCGCGCCGGAATACCGTCACTCACCGGAAGACATCGGCCGGCTCTTCGTCCGCAGCGAGGACGGCCAGATGATCCCGGTGTCGACGCTGGCGCGACCCGAATTCCGGACGGGACCCAGCGT
>JBEPVV010000355.1:0-2635 GCA_041690795.1 Gemmatimonadota bacterium
GTGTAGTACGGTTCGAAGATCAGCTCCCGCTTGTCGGCGGCGATTCCGGGTCCGCTGTCGCTGAGCACCACCTGCACCTCATGGCCCTGGCTCTGTACGTCGACCGCCAGCGTGCCTGCGCCGCTGCACGCCTCGACGGCGTTCCGCATCAGGTTGCTGAACGCGCGCCGCAGCGGGTCGTAATGCCCCATGATCGTAATTCCCGGAGCCGACGCAGCGAACTCGCGCTTCATGCCATCCGGCACGGCGTTGCGCAACAACTCCTCCAGAAGTTCACAGAGGTCGACCGGCGCTGTCACTCCTTCAGGCAGCCGTCCAAGCTCCGCAAACTCCTTGGCCATCGTTTCGAGACGCGCCGATTCCGTGGCGATCACATCGAGTTCCTCGCGGAGTTCGGGTGGTGCGCGTCGCGACAGCTGCAGCAGGGCGAGTCGAATCGGCGTCAACGGGTTCTTCATCTCGTGCGCCACCCGGCGCGCCACCTCGCCGAAGGCGCGAAGGCGTTCGGATTCCAGTTCGGCCGCGCGGGCCTGCTCCAGGCCACGCTGCAATTCACGTAGCGAGCGCTGCAGCATCGCCAGCTCGGGCAGCGTCCCCGGAGCCGGATCCGGAGGCAGCGGCTCGTGGCGCTGGATCCGCCCGGTCCACCCGACAATTTCGTTCAGCGGTGCCGCATACTGACGCGAGAGCAGCAACCCAACCCCGGCCACGAGCACGACGAGCACCCCGGCGACGGCAACCAGAAAACCTGCCGCCTGGATCGGCCAGCGATGGTTCCGGTCCCGGGTGCGCGTCGTCGAAATCATCAGGTTGGCCACCGCGCTGTCGGTCCGGGCGATCGCTGCCCGAATGGCCGGCGGCAACTCGGTGCGCGAAGCGCGCTCCGACAATTCGCGTTCCGCGATGCCGACCGGTTGAATGACCGTCGGCGCGTCGATGTTGATCGACTCTGGCGGATGGCGGATGAACCAGACGCCTGCCCCCGCCACCATCACCAGCGGCAGGACGCTGGCGACCAGCAGGGCCACGAAGAGGCGAGCACGAAAGGTGAGGGGCGCCACGATACGGGAAACTAGCTAGGCGCCCGACCACGCCGTCTTCTCCGACCACCTGTTGCGTCCACGCCACAAAGGGACGCCACAGGCATGGCACTGCTCGTGCACCAACGCGGCGCAACGTCTTACTCGTTCGTGTCACCCCCGAACCTGGACCGCCATGTCGATCGACCGTCTCAAGCTTCGCTGTGCTGCCGCTGCGCTCCGTGTATTCGTCCCGCTCCTCTGCCTGGGCGTCCCCGTCGTGGCCGCCGCACAGAGTCTCAGCGTTGGCGGCATCGTCGCCACGATCGTCGATGAGCGCGGGGTTCCGCTGCAGGAAGTCACCGTGACGCTTGAGCGATCGGGCACCGCAGTGCGGACCGTCACGACGGCGCGCGGCGGTATTGCCGCGTTCGCCGTGGTCGCGCCAGGCTCGTACGCAGTGCTGGCTGAACAGTTCGGCTACCAGCCCGTACGAATGCGGAGTGTTACCGTCATCGGCGCCAGCACGTCGCAGCTCACCATCAAGCTGGTGCGCCGTCCCCCGCCGATTACGACGGTCGACGAGCAGGTCGCCACCGTCACCATGGTCGGTTCGCGCTCGGGCAGCGCGATCACCGGGGCCGGCATCAATCGCTTCGACCGGCGTCGCGACATCACCGGCGCCGCCGCTCGTTTTTCAGAGATCGACGTTCCGCTCGACGGACGCCAGGGCTTCGTGGCCAGCGGCAATGGATTGCGCCCCGCGTACTCCTCTCTCATCGTCGACGGCGTGCGCGAAGCGCTGTTGAGGCACCCTGGCATCCCGGGCGAGCCAGCGACTGCGCCGGCGTTCGCGCGTGATGGCGTCGACGAAGTCAGCGTTCTCGGTTTCGGTGCGAGCACGGAGTGGCCAGGAACGATGGGCGAGATTCTCGGCGCGGAAACGCGCCGCGGCAGCGAGCGTCTGACGATTCAGCCTTGGCTGTCGTTCAGCGGCGCGAAACTCGGCGGCCGCTCGGCCGACAACCCGGGAGACTCCAGCGCCATGTCGATCGGCGCCGGTGTTGCCATCGGTGGGCCCATCAAGCATGACACGGCGTCATGGTTCCTGCGTGCTGACTACCAGAAGCTCCGCGAACCCGCGTCAACGCCTTTTGCTTCCGGGATCGAAACCGTCGACGCCGCCGCGGGGATTCCCGATGCCTTCCGCGCCGCGGCGCAGACTGCAGGTGGCACCGATATCGGCAGCTGGCTCGCACCAACGGTGCGCACATGGCAAGGCGGCAGCGGCGCGGGGCGTCTCGACTGGCGCTTCGGGCAGCGCACGCTCTTCGCCGTCCGCGCAGCGGGCGCAGGATGGTCGGAAGACAATCCGCAGGCCGGCATCGAACTCGTCAATGGGTCAGGCTCGCATCTCAAGGCGCACGACATCTCCGTTGCCGCAACCCTGACCACCGGTTCGGATCTCTGGACCAGTGACACCCGGCTTGGTGTGCACAACAGCGAACGCGACTGGACTGGCGCGCCACTGCCCTTTACTGCGCTCACCGGCGACGCCTTCGCTGTCGGCGGCGCGTTCACGCTGCCCGGAACCTTCAAGGAGACCGCCGCTGATT
>JBEPVV010000356.1:0-2612 GCA_041690795.1 Gemmatimonadota bacterium
GTGTATAAGAGACAGGTCCGATCCATGGGGCCAGCGGTCGTGGTGGAGCACCCACGGCAAGTGGCTGTGCAGCGTCAGGACGAACCGCATCATCCGCGGCGCCGTCCGGCGGCGATGCTGATCGCTCTCGTATAGATGTCTATGTATCGCTCTGCGACGCGGTCCCAGCCGAAATCGCGCGACATTGCCTCGCGCTGCATCTCCAGCCACGAGCGGGCAGAGCGGTGCTCGGTGAGCGCACGCCACACCGCGCCCACCAGCGCACGCTCGTCGAAGGCGTCGAATAGGAAGCCGGTGAGCCCATCGTCGATGGTATCGGCGATGCCGCCCACGCGCCGGGCGACGGGGATCGTGCCGTATCGCTGGGCGCGCATCTGCGTCAGCCCGCACGGTTCGTACTGCGACGGCATCATGTAGAGATCGGCGCCCGCGACCATCACATGTTCCAGCGGATCGGAGAAGGTCGTTTCGACGCCGACGCGATTGGGCAGCGCCGCATGGAGGGCATGCACCGCCTCTTCGAGCCGCTTGTCGCCGCTGCCGAGAAAGACGTACTGCGCCGCGAAGTGGAAGAGCGCCGTGTTGTGCACGACGATGTCGAGGCCCTTCTGTGTCGCCATGCGCCCGATGAAGGCGATGACGGGGATGAACGGATTCTCGGGCAGGCCGAATCGGCGCTGCAGGTCCGCCTTGCAGGCCCGTTTTCCTTCGAGGTGCTGGGCCGAGTAGACGGCGGCAATCTGCTGGTCGGTGCCGGGATCCCACTGCTTCTGGTCGATGCCGTTGAGCACCCCGGTGAAGCGGTCGCCCATCGACGCGAAGATTTCCTGCAGGCCGAAACCGCCGGCCGCGGTGCGCAGTTCTTCGGCGTGCGTTGGCGAGACCGTCGTCGCCATGTCAGTGTGGGTCAGGCCACCCTTGAGATAGTTGGTTTTGCCGTACCATTCCAGCTTGTCAGGTGTCCACAACTCCCAGGGGAGGCCGATCGCGGGCATGGTATCGCGACCAAAGTGCCCCTGATAGCCGCCGTTGTGTACCGACAACACGATCGGAATCCGGTCGTACCACGGATTGTTTCCCCACCACGATCGCAGGTAGACCGGCGCCAGTGCGGCGTGCCAGTCGTGCGCATGCAGCAGCACCGGCCCGCTGGTGATCTGCGGCAACGCGGCCACCGATGCTGCGGCGAATGCGGCAAAGCGCCGGTCGTTGTCGGGGTAGTCGACGCCATTTTCGCCGTACAGCCCGGCGCGGCCGAAATAGCCGTCGTGTTCGATGAAGCAGGTCGGCGTTTCCGACGCGGGGTCGAGTTCACGCCACACGACGAAGGTTTCGGCGCGGTCGCCGAAATGCAGCGTGATCGGGTCGCCCGTGCGCTCGAGGTGACGCACGTGCTGGCGCGCAGCGCGATACAGGGGCACGATCGCCATGGTCTTGAGGCCGCAGCGATGCTGATCGCGATGCAGTCCCCACGCTGCTTCGGCGAGCCCGCCGGTGCGGGCGTAGGGGAAGTATTCCGCGGCGAGGTGGACGACGGTCGGCGTCTCGCCGTCGATCGGCGGCAGTTCGAACCCGTGCATGGCGCTCATGGCCTCATCCCAGCGGTGGGTCGTCGGTGAAAGGATCGCGTCGAAGGATCGGCGCATAGTATCGGTCGACATAATCCTGCAGCATCCGGCGCGCGGTGAAATGGCGCCCAGCCACCCGGATCGATTCCTTCATCTTCTGCACCCAGCGCCGCGGAATCCCCTGATGATCCTGGTCGTACCAGAGCGGCACCACTTCGTTCTCGAGCAACTGGTACAGGTGCTCGGCGTCCGACCCGTCCGGATCCTCGCCTTCGGGCGCCTTGGGGATGGCCCAGCCGTTCTTGCCGTTGAATCCCTCTTCCCACCAGCCATCGATTGTGCTCAGTTGCGGCACGCCGTTGAGTGCCGCCTTCATCCCGCTGGTGCCTGACGCTTCGAGCGGCACCTGCGGCACATTGAGCCAGAGGTCGACGCCCTGCACCAGCAGGTGCGCGAGGTGCATGTCGTAATCCTCGAGGAACGCTACCCGCCCCTCAAAGACCGGATCGCGGGTGTAGTGATAGAGCGACTGGAGGATTTCCTTGCCGGGCACGTCCTGGGGATGCGCCTTGCCGGCAATCACCAGTTGCACCGGTCGCCGCGTACTCGTGACCAGCGCGCGCAGGCGTTCGACATCGCGGAAGAGCAGGTTGGCGCGCTTGTACGTCGCGAAGCGCCGCGCAAACCCGATGGTGAAGCAGCCGGGATCGAGCAGCGTGCCAGCCGCAACGACCTGCGCGGCTTCGCTCCATTCGTCGCGCCAGCGCCGGCGCGCTTCTTCCCGGAGGTGACGCAGCAGCGTGCCCTTCAGCTCCTGATGGGTGAACCACACTTCGCGCGCGTCGAGACCGAGCACGGCGTCCCACGTCCCCGTCTCGTCGAGCCGATGGCCCCAGTCGTCGCCGATGTGATAGTCAAGCAACCGCATCATCGGGTTGGCCATCCACGTTGCCAGGTGGACGCCGTTGGTGACGGCGCCGATCGGCACCTGTGCCGCCGGTCGATCGCTCCAGAGGTCGCCCCAGAGATGTCGTGACACGATAC
>JBEPVV010000357.1:0-2611 GCA_041690795.1 Gemmatimonadota bacterium
CGCCGGGTGATACCACCCTTGCCTGCTACACCGATTCCGCGCTGACCAGCGCGCTCGCCGCGTTCAACGCGGCAACGACGGTGCGGATTTTCGGCGGGATCGCGTCGTACACCGCCAACCAGGTGGTCGACGGCAACTTCGGCGTCTATCAGGGCTCGCTGCGGATGGACGGAACGGTGCGCGGACGGATTGTCGTCTTCAACGGCGATGTGCACCTGACCCCGACGGCGGTCGTGACCGGTGATGTCGACGTGTTCGGCGGGCATCTCTCGGTCGACCCCGGCGCGCGCGTCGGCGGACAGCGCAGTGCCTGCGAACAGCTGGTACGGCTTGAACGCGCGACTGATGGCCGGCTCACCGCGCGCCCGGTGCAGCGCTCGTTCCGGGCGATCGCATCCGAAATCGCCTTCCACGTCGGCGACGTGCGGATCGCGCCGCACCTGGGCATCAACCAGTACAATCGCGTCGAAGGGCTGCCGATCAACGTTGGCGTGCAGGTTGACTGGCGCGTCACCGCGCAGGACAGCCTGCTGACCGAAGCGCACGCGATCGTGCGGACCGCGCGCGACCCGGCGGCGAGCCGTCCGGCGGTGGGGTGGTTCGCCTCCGGCATGTACTCACATCGTGGGGCGCTGCCGTGGAGCGTCGGCGCGAGTGGCGGATCGACGGTGAACCCGACGACCGATGTCGCCGCCAGCCCGCTCGAATCGGGGCTGAGCGCCTTCGTCCTCCGGCGCGACTACTCAGACTGGCTGCTCAATCGCGGGGTGCGCTTCTTTGCCGCGATCCAGCCGCTGCCGGAGATACGCGGCGAAGCATCGCTGGCCGAAGCGCGCCAGTCGACCGTCCTCGCCGTGAACGCCGTCTCGCTCTTCCGGAGTACCGAATCGTGGCGACCGAATCCGCTGATCGACGACGGGAAATACCGCACCGTGTCGGCACGAGTCAGCTGGGATGCGCGGGACGAACTGAAGCATCCTGTTCTCGCCTGGTACGGCTTCCTCGAACTCCGGCGGGTATCGAGCAATCACCTCACGCCGGTTTCGCTGCCTACCACGATCCGCGACGCCCTGCCGAGCAGCAGCTATGGCGAGACGGAAGGCGATCTCGACCTGCGAGGGTATTTGCGGATCAACCCGGAGCAGCGCCTCGACCTGCGGCTTACAGCGGGCGGCTACCTCGGCGGCGATCCGCTGACGATCCAGCGGCGGCGTGCCATCGGCGGGATCGATCCGCTCCCCGGCTACGACTTTCGCGCCGTCAACTGTGACTCGCGGCGGAAGCCGGATTCATCGATCCCGGCGCTCTGCGACCGGATGATGGCGCTGCAGGTACAGTACCGCTACCAGCTCGCAGTGGATCTCCGGACCCGGATTGCCGGATATTCGATCGGCATTCGCAAGCCGGACCTGGTGCTGCTTGCCGACGCGGGAAGCGCATGGCTTGCTGGCGACAGCGCGGGGCGCGTGCCGACCAACCGGATCCAGTCAATCAATGAATGGCGCTCCGATGTGGGGGTCGGCATTACGACCGGATGGTTTGGACTCTATGTGGTGAAGTCAATCGTCGATGCGCTGCCCGTCCGCCTGCGGCTGTTTTTCAGCGCGCGGTTCTGACGGCGGCGATGCGTCGAACGCTCTGGTTGATCGCGCTGGGTACGTTCGGTCTCGCCACCGCAATGCCGGCGCAGGCGCGCGCCGTGATCGGCGCGCGGCTGCTGGCACAGTCGGGCCGTTCGCCGGACCTGGTCGTGAACGTCACCAACTTCCTCGACGAACCGCGCTGGGTCGAGGCCCTCCAGAACGCGTATCCAATCCAGCTGCACTGGCGAGCGCAACTCTGGCAATCGCGCGCACTGATCGACCGCTCACTGCCGCCAATCGAATGGGACGTGGTGATCCAGCAGGTACCGGTTGTTGACGTGTTTCGCTTCACCGAGCGTATCGGCAACCGGTCACGCGACACATCATTCTCGACCTTCGACGCCCTCAAAGCGTACGTCGAGGGCGAGGTGCAGATTCCCACGCCGCGCCTGCTGGTTGCGGGTCGATGGTACTACACGGTCGACCTGCACATCGCGGCGTTGACGCAGGAGCAGCTCGACCGGCGCAATGCGCCGCAGAGCCTGAGCTGGTTGCAGGAGTTGGTGCTGGGGAGTGGCCCGTCGGCCGATCTTTCGCGGCAGAAGACGGTGCTCTTCGTGGTCCCGCCGCGCTAACGGCAGGGTTCCGTCGCCTTCAGGGCATTCGTGGTCGAATGGCCGCCAGCGCATCCTCGCCGTAGAAGATCCGGATGTATTTCAACTGGGCAAGCGAGAGCCGGCGGATGGCCCAGGAGAGGTGCACGAAGTGCGGCTCCATCGGAACGCGCAGCGGGTGCATGCCGATCTCGTCGGGGAGTCGGCTTCCCTTGCGCGTGTTGCACGACGAGCAGGCCGTCACGACGTTGGTCCACTCATTGGTGCCGCCGCGGGACTGGGGCACGACGTGATCGCGCGTCAGGCACTCGCGGAGCTTCAGCTGCCCCTGCACGCGGGCGCAGTACTGACAGGTGTAGGAGGCGCGGGCAAAGAGGAATGGGTTGGTGACCTGACGGCGGAATCGGCGGGGAA
>JBEPVV010000358.1:0-2610 GCA_041690795.1 Gemmatimonadota bacterium
CGGCGCAATGCGGGGCCGTGCGCGCCGTCGCCGGCGATTACGAGGTCGAGCTCGGGCAATTGCGTGAAGACGGGAATCACGTCGTCCAGGCCCTTGATGGTCTCAAGCCGTCCGGCGAAGAAGACGAACGGCCGCTGGTGCGGCGAAGAATCCGTTATCGGCTCGGCATCGTGATCGGGAACGAAGCAGGGCAACACTTCCATCGGCCGCTGAAAGCCGAACTGCCGGTGTTTCTCCCGGCTGAACTCACTCATGGCGACGACACTGTCCATGTGAGCGATGGCCCGGGTCAGCGCGCCAGTGTAGCGCCAGAGTTGTGGTGGTCGCCGATACGACACGACGCACCGCAGGCATTGTCGTTGGTCACAGCGCTCCTTCTGATACCGCCAGAGTGCATGAGTCGGGCAGACCAGCCAATGCTCGTGCGCGAGGTACACGGTGACTGCGTCCCGCGGATAGCGGAGCAGACCCGGGCCACCGATGAGCGAGATGTTGTGGAAATTCACTACGTCGAATTGCCCAGGACGCAGGAGGCGGCGCAATCGGGCGGCGTGCAGTACGGGCCGTCCCAGCTGCTGCACAAGCAACGAAGACAGCGTGCTGAACGAGCTTCGCAAGCCGACGACGTTGACCCCATCATCCTCAGCCTCGATCGGACGATCCGTGCCCAGACCGCCCCGCAGTGCGCGGAACGCGTCGGTGTCGTGGACGACTGTGACCTCATGGCCGCGCCGCACCAGCGCTCGGGACAGTCGCTGCACGTCGATCGCATCGCCGCCGAATGAGTAGGGTGGATAGAACGTCGTGACCATGCAGATGCGCAGCGCGGTCATGCTGCCGCCTGTTCCAGCGTCGCCAGCGTCGATGCCGCCGTGCGCTGCCACGACAGACTGGCCGCACCCCTCCGCGCCCCGGCTCCCAGGCGCGTTCTTGCGATCGGGTCGCAAAGCAACGCGCGCATCGCCGCCGCCAGCGCGTCGACGTCGCCTGGCGCCACGAAGATTCCTCCGTCGGCGAGCAGCTGGGGCAACGGACTCTCGGTCGTCGCGATCACCGGCGTACCGCACGCTGCCGCTTCGACGGCTGGCAGTCCAAAGCCTTCGCTTTCCGACGGAAGCAGGGAGGCGACCGCACCGCAGTGGAGCGCGCGCACCACATCGTCGCTGAGGAAGCCAGTCCAGTGCACCAGCGCACCCGTGCCCAGTTCGGCGATCAAGGCGCGCAATGCGTCGCCGGACTCAAGGAAGACATCGCCACTGAGTCGCCCGATCAGCAGCAGGTGAGGCGCGGGTGATTCCGTGGCCGCGACGATCGCGTGAGCCCGGAGGATCACGTCGATGCGCTTGTGAGGTGAGAAGCCGCCGACGTAGGTGAACCATTCGCTGCCGGCGGGAATGCCCTCGTTGGCGGCGGCATCGCACGCCACTTCATTGCTCACCGGGAAATAGCTTTCGGCCGGTGCCTCGACGGCGACACGGATCCGGTCAGCTGGCACGCGATGGACCGCGGCGATCTCGGCCGCGGCGTACTCGCTGACCGTGAGGATGAGGCGTGCCTGGTGGATCGCCAACCCGACCTTGAGTCGCCAGAAGAGCCGCGCCCGCGCGTTTGGCAGCGTGAGCGCGGGAAATCGCTCCGCGATCGCGTCGTGAATAGTGACCACGATCCGTGGCCCCGGCACGATCGGGTAATAGCTGTACACCGACGGCGAGAAGAACACGTCGGGTCGCTCCCGGGCGACCGCGCGCGTCAATCGCAGCATGTCGCGCGGCGAGCGATAGCCGTCGGCGGCGCTCGCTGTCGCGGGCGAGGCGCGCTGCGCCACCTCGACCGTGCGGACGTTGGGCCCATCGAGATGAAAGGCGGAGAAGGCCGCGCGATCGCCGACGCAAATGAACTGGTGCTGCGGCGCTGCCACTATCAGCTGCCGCATTACCTCGCGGGCGAAGCGACCATAGCCGCGCCCGTTTGCCCAGCAGGTCGCGTCCACGGCGATGCGGAGGCTCAGGCGGCAACTTCCGAGTGCTTGGGCGGCTGCGGCGCCTCGAGGCGCTGCTCCTCGTGATACTCGAAATCGGTGTTGACGGCCCAGATGTCGTGATGCGCACCCTGCATGTTCCATACGGCCATCATCGCCGTCAGCATCGAGTGGTCCTGGTTGTTGTACTTGTGCATCCCGTTGCGGCCGACCGTGTGCAGGTTTTCGATCGGGTCGATGCCTTCACGCACCGCGTCGAGGTGACCGCGATACGCCGCGTCGTAGATTGGGTACGCCTTCGGCATCCGGATCACGGTGCCATCGCGCACTAGTCCGGCTGGCGCCAGGCCCAGCTTCACGAGCTCGCGTTCTGCCAGGGCAATCAATTCCGCGTCGCTCGATTCCCAGAGGCCGTCGCCCTCGAAGCAGAAATATTCGAGACCAAGGCAGGTACGTCCGGCTTCCGGGACCATGGCCGCGCTCCAGTTGTTGAAGTTCTGGATGCGGCCGACCTTGACGCCCGGGGTGTGGATATAGATCCAGTTGTCGGGAAAGAGATCCTCGGTGTCGAGGATCAGCGCCACGACGAGAAAGTCGCGATACCGCAGCCCCTCGGCGCCGCCGCGTACGGC
>JBEPVV010000359.1:0-2575 GCA_041690795.1 Gemmatimonadota bacterium
GGATGCCGAGCGCCGCCGTGATGGCCTCGATGGAATCGGCCTGCTCGAACAACGCCTCGGCAGCGGTGAAGTCAGCGAGGTGATCCTCGCCACCAATTCGTCACTGGAGGGTGAGGCGACGGCGACCTATTTGCAGCAGATGCTCGCCGCCCACCCCGCCGTTCGCGTCAGCCGGCTGGCGCGTGGGCTGCCGGTCGGCGGTGAACTGGAATACGTTGACGGAGTGACGTTGACCCATGCGCTGACCGCGCGCGAGGAATTGCGATGAAGCGACGCCCGTCAGCCGCGACCACGTTCGTCGGAGCGGCATTGCTCGGCATCACCGCCGGCTGGGTCTGGTCCCGGCGGCACGACCGCGCGCACCGCAAGGATCTCTTCTCGCCGGCCACCCACGAGCGCTTCGCAGCACTCGGCTGGATCGCCAGCCAGGACGATGCCTCGAACATGTCGCTACTGCAGGACTATCTCGCGTGGGAGACGGTGCCGGCACTCCGCCAACGGGCCCGCCGGATCCTGGCGGTGCTGGAGACAGCGGAGTGACGGCCCCGCGCGCCGCCTCGTGGTCGTTCCACGAAGAAGACTCGGTCCGGATTCGCAGTGTGCTGCTCGATTTTCTCCGCGACGCATCGGCACGCACGACGCTGCTGGTGGACCGCGCCGGTCAGATGCTGATCACCGTGGGCGAGCCGCCAACGTTTGATCCGACGGCGTTTGCGTCGTTGACCGCGGCTGACTTTTCCGCCAACGACCAGCTGGCCCGGTTGCTCGGAGAGGGTGACTTCGGCACCCTTTTCCATCAGGGAGAAAAGGAGTCGCTCTACCTCGCCGATATCGCGCGACGCGTCATCCTGGTCGTGCTGTTCGACAATCGCACCACGCTGGGGCTGGTCAAGTTGCGGATGCGCGCAACGGTGGCCGAGCTGACGGCGATCTTCACGGCCATGTTCGCGCGCGACACCGGTACGTCGGGGCATGTCGATGCTTCGTTCGTCGGCGAAGCGGAAGACGAACTCGACAAACTCTTCGGTCCGAGCTGAGGTCCATCGCATGTCCCTGGTGAACTACGCGTCGCGCGAAATCAACTGCAAGATCGTCTACTACGGCCCCGGGCTTGGTGGCAAGACGACCAACCTCGAGTACGTGTACGAGAAGGTCGCGCCATCGTCGAAGGGCAAGCTGATCTCACTGGCGACCGAGACGGAGCGCACGCTCTTCTTCGATTTTCTTCCGGTCGACCTGGGCACCATTCGCGGCTTTCGCACCCGTTTCCACCTCTACACGGTGCCGGGGCAGGTCTACTACAACGCCTCGCGCAAGTTGATCCTCAAGGGTGTCGACGGCGTGGTGTTTGTCGCCGATTCGCAGATCGATCGCACCGAGGCCAACCTCGAGGCGATGCAGAATCTGTACGACAACATGACCCAGCACGGTTACGACCTGACGCACCTGCCGTTCGTGATCCAGTACAACAAGCGCGACCTGCCGAACGCCGCGCCGATCGCCGCACTCGACGCCGCCCTCAATCCGGGTTGGCCGGTGGATGACCCCGAGCGCCAGAAGGTCACGCCCGACCCGTCGCGCCCCGGCGAGTACCTGGTGAAGGAAGTCGACGGCGTCTGGATCGAGCGGGTGCCGACCTTCGAGGCAGTGGCGATCCGCGGTGAAGGCGTGTTCGATACGCTGAAGGCCGTCAGCAAGCTGGTGCTCAAGTCGCTCGGATGAATCGTCCCGCAGTATGGACCCTGCCCAACATGCTGACGGTCGCGCGGATCGCGATCACGCCCGTCATCGCATCACTCCCGTTCATCGAAGGCTACTGGCCGAAGCTCGCGTGCTTCGTGATCTTCGTCGCGGCCGCCGTCACCGACGTCATCGACGGTCGACTGGCGCGCCGGCGCAACCAGATCACCGATCTCGGCAAGTTTCTCGACCCGATCGCCGACAAGCTGCTGCTCTTTGCCACCCTGGGCCCAATCTGGTGGATTTCGCGTGAGCGCATGGCGATGTACGATATCCCGGTCTGGGGCAGCATCCCGCTCTGGGTCTGCCTGCTGCTGATTGGTCGCGAGATCGCGATGACCGTCTTTCGCGCATGGGCGCAGTCGCGCGGTGTGGTTATCCAGGCCGAAAATGCGGGCAAGATGAAGGCGGTACTGCAGAACGTCTTCATTGGCGGCACGCTGACCTGGTTTGCCTTCCGCGACATGGTGCGTCCCTTCGGCTGGGAGCATTCGCGGTTTGCGCAGTACTGGCACGAGTTTCACGGGGGCTTCGTGGCCGCCACGCTGGGTATCGCGCTGACGCTGACCATCTACTCGTTCGTCGCCTACCTGGTGCAGTACCGCCGCCTCTTCTCGCTCAACTTCTAGATGCCGGCTGGCGACCCGACCGGCACGCCGCGCGGTCACGACATCGAAGTCCTCACCATCGGCACCGAGCTGCTCCTCGGCTTCACCATCGACACCAACGCGGCATACCTGGGCCAGTTGCTCAGCGACGCCGGGATTCGCATTGTCCGCCGGTCCACGATTGGTGACGAGCACAAGGAGATTCAATCGGGCGTGGCGTCCGCGCT
>JBEPVV010000360.1:0-2566 GCA_041690795.1 Gemmatimonadota bacterium
CCTCCAGGCGTCGCACGAACTGGGGCACGGCAATGCTCTCTGCTGCTCCGGCCTTCGCGGTCGCTTCAGCCGCGTACGCGCCCGGACGGACGGCGACCACCGCCTTTCCGCGAAGCTCGAGTGCCTGCAGCGCCTTGCCCGCATAGACCGGTCGCATCACGCGAATCTGGTCGCCCGCCGCGTCGACCGACGTCACGTCCATGGCGCACGGCCCGCCGATGCGCGCCGCGACCCGCGGCGCGAGATCCTTGCCAGTGGCCGTGGCCGCAACGAAGCAGGCGGCATATCCGCTCGCGATCGACTCGATAGTCGCCACGATTCCATCGGGCGCGTACTGCGCAAAATCCGCATGCACCGCATTGAGCACGCGGTCGGCGCCGGCGCTTCCGAGACCGTCGATTCCCAACACCGGCCCGGCGGCGCACACCAGCGCATCAACCCGACCACTCGCTCCGGCCACGCGACGCGCCGCGGCGAGCAGCTCCGCGGCGCCCTTGCGAAGCGCGCCGTTGCGGACTTCGAGTACTGCGAGAATATCGGCCATCGTCAGATCACCTTCGATTCGGTCGTGAGCAGTTGCATCAGCGCCGGCACGGCCGCTGCCCCTTCGCCAACGATTCGCCCGGCTGACCGTTCGGCCGGCAGCGTCAACGACGCGATCGTGACAGCGCCCGCGCCTACGGTCACCGGCACCACTTCCAGCGGCTTCTTCTTCGCAGCCATGATCCCCTTCAATGACGGCAGCCGCGGCGTGTTGAGTCCCTTGTCACAGGTGAAGACCGCCGGCAACGCGCAACTGGATTGCTCGACGCCACCCTCGATTTCGCGCTCGACCGTTGCGCGCCCGCCCGAGAGATCCAGCTTCGTGATCGCGGTGGCGCAGGGAACCTGCAGGAGCTCGGCGACCATCGCACCGGTCTGCTGACCGTAGTCGTCGACCGCGAGCTTGCCGAAGAGGATCAGGTCGTAGCCGCCGTCACGCAGGTGTGCCGCGATCACGCGCGCGTTCTCCAGTCCGTCGGCCGACGGCGTGCCCTGCAAGTGCACCGCCCGGTCGATCCCCATCGCGAGCGCTATACGGAGCGTCTCCTGCACATTGTCCGCACCAAGCCCGACCACCACCGTCTCCCCGGCACCGGCAACGTCCTTGTGCGCGATCGCCGCCTCGATGGCGTACTCATCGTAGGGATTGGCAATGAACTTGATGCCATTTTCGTCGATCGATTTGCCGCTGGCACCCACGACGATCTTGCTGGTGGTGTCCGGCACGCGCCGAAGGCAGACTGCGATTTTCATGAACGATCATCCCTCACGTGTAAGTCGTGCCGCGCAGCACGCCGCCGCAGTGGCAACAGCATCGAACAACTCCGGTATCAGTACGCGGCCAGCCCGGTGATTTCCTGGCCGAGGATCAGCGAATGCATGTCGTGCGTGCCTTCGTAGGTGTAGACCGATTCGAGGTTCGCCAGGTGGCGCATCGAGTGATACTCGATCAGGATGCCGTTGGCGCCGAGGAGGCGCCGAGCTTCGCGCGCGATGTCGCAGGCCATGCTGACGTTGTTGCGCTTGGCGAGCGAAACCCGCGCCGGCGTTGCCTTCCCCTGATCCTTGAGGCGCCCGAGCTGCAACGCGAGCAGCTGCGCCTTGGTGATCTCGGTCAGCATGTCGGCGAGGCGCTGCTGCTGGATCTGCGTCTGCCCGATCGGGCGGCCGAACATCACGCGATTGAGCGCGTAACGTCGTGCTTCGTCGTAGCACGCCATCGCGGCGCCCACACCGCCCCAGGCAATTCCGTAGCGTGCCTGCGTCAGGCACATCAACGGTGACTTGATCCCGCCCGACTTGGGAAGCAGCGCATCCTTGGGCAGGTGCACGTCGTGGAGGTGGATCTCGCTGGTGTCCGACGCGCGGAGTGAGAGCTTTCCCTTCTGGTCCTTGCCGGTATAGCCGGGCGTGCTCGCCGGGACGATGAAGCCGCGGATCGTCGAGGCATCGTCGACGTCGCCGATCTTGGCCCAGATGATCGAGACCGTCGCCTGCGAGCCGTTGGTGATCCACATCTTGACGCCGTTGAGTACCCAGCCGTCGGCGGTCTCGCGCGCGGTGGTGATCATCCCCCCGGGATTGGATCCGAAATCCGGTTCGGTCAGGCCGAAACAGCCGATGTCCTGGCCCGAGGCAAGCCGCGGCAGCCAGTGCCTCTTCTGCTCGTCGGAGCCGAATTGATAGATCGGATACATGACCAGTGCGCCCTGCACCGACGCGAACGACCGGATCCCGCTGTCCCCGCGCTCGAGCTCCTGCATGATCAGGCCGTAGGCAACGTTGTTGAGCCCGGCGCAGCCGTATTCCTCCGGCAGGTTGGCCCCGAACAACCCCAGCTCAGCCATCCCCGGAATCAGTTGCTTCGGAAACTTCCCCTCGACGTAGCACTCGCCGATGACCGGCATCAGGCGCTCGTCGACCCAGGCACGCACGGTGTCACGGACTGCCCGTTCCTCTTCGGAAAGGAGCCCGTCCATGTCGTAGAAATCGACGCCTGTGTACTCGGCAGAGCCGGCCATGA
>JBEPVV010000361.1:0-2555 GCA_041690795.1 Gemmatimonadota bacterium
AGGTCAAGGCGGGATAGGCTCCCGGGCACCCTCAGGCTCTCATTATGTTATCTGGGTCCGGCCAACGGAGAGGTGGCAATGCTCTACTATTTCGGAATGGTGATGGCTGCGGTCGGGGCGACCGTGCTCATCGGCGCGCTGACCTATGTCACGCTGATGCTCACCGCCGTGATCATGTCGATGTTCGCGTTCACCGCCGCGCCGGTGCTCGACAAGATCCTCAAGGACTGACCTCTTCGTCCTCCACATCGGCGACAACCGGAGTGGAGGCGGTACGACGGGCACCCTCGAAGTTGGTCTTCGCCCCGGCGAGCATGTCCGCCAGTCCGCGCACCTTGGTCTGCAGCCCTCCCGACCGGCGCATCAGCATCCCCATGTACCCGAAGTTTTCTGCCAGCGGCGTCACGTTGACCCCCGATGCCTGCGCCTTCAGCTCATCGAGCATCCGGATCAGACCGCGTACCTGGGTGTCGTCGGCGTGATTGGTCGCCAGCATCTCGATCACCCGCTTCATCCGGTCGAATTTCGGCGGCAGCGTGTCGAGCCATGTCAGTTGCGTCAGTTGTCGCGGCGTAAGCTTGGGGGCCATGGCGGGAAGATACTCCTGGCGATCATCGCCCTCGGTGCCTGCCGCCTGCCGGCACAGGGCGTTGTGGCGCGCTGGGATCTCGAAATTCGCGGCCCTGCAGGCGCCGAGAACGGCGATCTGCGGCTTGCCCGTGCCTCCGGCAGGATCCTCCTCCAGCATCACGACAGTGCGTTCCAGCCACTCACGAACCTGCATCTCTCACGCGACGAAATCGCCTTCGACCTCGGCGGCGAGCATCGTCATTTCCGTGGCACGGTAACCGACACCCTGATGTGGGGAATCGTGTCCGACGCCGACGGCACGCAGTGGGAGTGGGAAGCATTGCCGCTCGGGCCGCACAGCACGCGATGGCCGGTTCCGCCGCGGGTCGCCGTCCGGCAGCTCGCCATCGGATCGAGCACCACCGCCGAGCGGATCCCGGGGGCTTGGATGGCGGCGCTGCCGGGGATCGAACAGCTGCTGCGCGAACGCAACGAGCAGGCGAGTCTGTTGAGCATCGCCAGGCGCGGCGAGAGCGGCAATGCGCTCGACGCCCGTCGCGCATCGCTTGGCCTCGACCCACGGATGCGCGTCGTGGTGCAGGCGGAGATGGCGCGAATCCTCGCGCGTCGCGACCTGGACCCTCGCATGCAGCAGATATTCCGGCCGGCCCGTCAGATCAAGCTCGACATTCACGACGCGGCAATCGACGAAGCGCGACACTACCTGGCCAGATTCGACTTCGGCAACGCGATGCGCGGACTCGGTGCCCTCGCGGGAGAAGTGCTGGTCGATTCCGCGACGGCGCGCGAACAGGCGTGGCGTCTCTGGCAACGGCTATCAGTCGACTCGACCGGTGTTCTCGCGCGCATCGATTCACTGCAGCGCGTCGATCCGCTCGGCGCGAACTCGGTGCGTGCGCTGCTGGCCGGATACGAGGATGCGGTGACATGGTGGCGCAACGCGGTCACGTTGCTCCTGCGCCAGCGCTGGCTCGACACACCGGACGGCGCGCGGTCGCCGGCCCAGCTGATGGCACGTTTCTGGAGCAGCGATTCCCTGCCATTGCCCGACATCATGGCGGTACCTGTCGGTGACGGATCGGCTGCCCCGCTGCTCGGCGCGGCGCATATCGGACCGTTCCTGCTTCAGCCACGCAACGGCGTGGCAGCGGAATGGCTTGCGGGCGATGGCATGCAGCAGGCGCTCGACGCCTGGCGCCCGATGCAATGGGGTGAACCGTTGAACGTGGTGATCGGCGATCGCAGCACGACGGTTGTCTCACCGCGACAGGCGGCGCTGGCTCGCCCGAGCGCCTTCATCGGCGCCCGCGACGCCATTCGTATCGATCCGTCGATCATGCCGTTGTACGCCGTCGCCACCATCATCCACGAATGGCACCATCTGCTCGCCGCCGAGCGGCGCCTCGAGGGAAGCCACCCTCCAGCGTTACGGATGCTTCCGCAAGCGCTGGAGCTGCGCGCCGACGATCCCTGGCTTTCGGAAGGGTTTGCTGAGTGGGCGACAATGGTCACGTTGCAGCCCGGCGGAAGAGACGCCGCGCTCATGCTGCTGTCACAAGCAGAAAAGCGCCTCGCCATCTCCACCGCCAACCCCGACGATCCGCACCTCTTGGGCTTCCGCCTGGTCGACGCGCTGGCCGCGCGACTGCATGGCGCGGTGCCGGTCCGTGAACTGCTGGTGGCGTCGCTGCACGATCTTGCGGCGGTCGCCCGTCGAGGGGGCATGGCCGGCAATCGCGGCGGTCCACCGCGCACGTTGAATCGCCCAGCAAATTCCGCCGTGATTCCCGAGATTACTTTCACGTGGGACGAAGGCCTGGCCTTCGACGTCTCGCGCCGCTTCATCATTCCCAACATCCGCTCGGAGCTGTAATGCCACGATTCCGCCGCTGTGCAGCGCTCGCCTTCGCGCGCGCACTCTTGCTTGCGCCGACGCTGCATGCACAGCTGACCGTGGCCGCACG
>JBEPVV010000362.1:0-2552 GCA_041690795.1 Gemmatimonadota bacterium
GCCGATCCGCCCACCCCAGATCGTCTCAACGTCATCGCCGCTGAAGTGTCCGCCGTAGGGGAGGCCGCCGAGTGCGGCGGAGAGCCCCACGCGTGGGACGATCAGAAAATCGGTGAACAGATGGAAGCTGCTGCCGCCCGCCCGCAGCGCTGAGACGGAATCGGGGCGATGAATGGTGAAGGGTACCGACTGGAAGTAGGTGCCGTTCTCGCCGCCCGGGAGGACGCCGAGTCGCTTGAGCTCGCTGGCGATGTATGTGGTGGCCATCACGCCGCCGTGGGAGCCGGTCTCGCGACCCTGCATCGAGTCATCGCCAATGATGTAGTCGCGCGTCATCAGGTCGCGGACGTCGATGGCGGCGGTGGTCGGTTCGGGCTTGTGGGTACGTGGCAGGCCAGCGAGCGGTCGCGGGAAGCCGCCCGGGGCCATGGCCGGGGTCTGGGCGCTGGTGGCACTTGCAACGCACATCACGAACCCGGTCAGAACGGTATGGAGTTTCATGGGGAGGCAGGACGGAGGAATGGGTGAAATTGTTGCGATGGGGTCCGCCATGCGCCGTAAGCCATGCGGTCGCGAGAGAGGCCCCGCCGGGAACGACCAGCGTGGCGCGGTGCGCCGGCCAGAGGAGCCGACGCTGTCCGAAGCGCGCTTCGTTCTCTGACGCTCTGACCGCCCATCAGCTCTTCCGTTTCACGCGCGGTGAGGTACTCGGCGATCAGCTGCTCACGCCTCGCCCCCGGCGCGCGCCTTGGGCTCGGCTACCTTTCGGCGATGTCCGTCTCAGCCACTCGTCGCGAACGCCTCCCCGTCGAAGTCCTCGACACTGAGCGCATTCCGCTGACGGTAGCGACCCGCATCGCCACGCTCATCCGCAAGCGTGCCGCTTCGGGATCGCCTTGCGTGCTCGGACTCGCCACCGGCTCAACGCCGATCGGCGTCTACCGCGAACTGGTCCGGATGCACCGCGACCAGGGCCTCTCCTTCGCCAACGTCACCACCTTCAATCTCGACGAATACTGGCCGATCGATCCCGGGTCCATTCACAGCTACCGCCGCTTCATGCAGGAGCACCTCTTCGACCGGGTAAACCTCGACCCGGCCCGCACGCACGTGCCGCCCGGCAATATTCCGCGCGACGAAGTGGGCGCCGCCTGCGCCGCGTACGAAGCCGCGATCCGCGCTGCCGGCGGCATCGATCTCCAGCTCCTTGGCATCGGCAAGACGGGACACATCGGCTTCAACGAGCCGGGCTCGGGCGCTGAGTCACGGACCCGACTGATCAGGCTCGATACCGTGACCCGCCGCGATGCCGCCGCTGATTTCTTTGGCGAACAGAATGTTCCTCGCGAAGCGATCACCATGGGTGTCGCCACCATCATGGAGGCCCGCGAGATCTGTCTCCTCGCCACCGGCGAGCACAAGGCCGGCATCGTGCGCCGCGCCGTTGAGGGCGAGATCGATCATCAGGTCGCCGCGACCTTCCTGCAGCATCATCCGGGCGTCACCGTCTATTGCGACAGCGCCGCTGCTGCCGATCTCACCCGCATCGCTACGCCGTGGCTCGTCGACGAGGTGACCTGGACCAGTACGCTCGAAGTGCGCGCCGTCGTCTGGCTCTCGCTCACTGTGGGCAGAGCGATCCTCAAGCTCACCGAGTCCGACTACATCGAGCACCATCTCGGCTCACTGCTGGCTCAATACGGTGCCCCGGGGGTGGTCAACGGTGCCGTCTTCAATGTGCTCGGCTCGCGCATTCGCGGGCGCTCGAAGCTGCCGCGCAACCAGAAAATCATCTGCTTCTCGCCCCACCCCGACGATGACGTGATTTCTGCTGGCGGCATCCTCCGCAAGCTCGCGCTCAACGACAATCGCATTGTCGTCGCCTACATGACAAGCGGCAGCATCGCCGTCTTCGATCACGACGTGCGCCGCTACGTCGACGTGCTCGAACGTCTCGCCGCGCCGGCGCATCTCGGCCGCCGGCAGGTAGACTCCCTCGCCGTGACGGTGCGCGAATTTCTCGCCGGCAAGCAACCGGGCGAGATCGACATCCCGGTCGTTCAGGACATCAAGCGCGTGATTCGCGAGGCCGAAGCGGTGAGCGGAATCGAAACGCTGGGACTCAAGCGCGAGAACGCACGTTTTCTTGACCTCCCATTCTATCGTACCGGCACCGTGGCGAAGGCGCCGGTGGGCCCCGGCGATGTTGCCATCGTGGCCGAGCTGCTGCGCGCCGAGCAACCCGATATGCTCCTCGTTGCCGGCGACCTTTCCGATCCGCACGGCACGCATCGGCTCTGCAAGGACGCCATCGATGCGGCGCTGCTGGAGGTGTATCCGGATGCCAACGGCCCCGCCGTGTGGCTCTATCGTGGCGCGTGGCAGGAGTGGTCAGTGACCGATGCGACCTGGCTGGTTCCGCTGGCGCAGGAAGAACTTCACGTGAAGATCCAGGCGATCTTCAAGCATCAGACGCAGAAGGACTCTGCACCGTTTCCCGGCGCCGACGCGCGCGAGTTCTGGCAGCGTGTCGAGGCGCGGAACAAGGAGAC
>JBEPVV010000363.1:0-2545 GCA_041690795.1 Gemmatimonadota bacterium
GGCGTGCTGCGCAACAGCGAAGGCCGCCGCTTCATGTTCGACGACGTGCCGGATAACTACCGCCCGCAAACCGCCGACACGCCGGAAGAAGGGTGGCGCTACGTCCAGGGCGACAAGAGCGCGCGCCGTCCGCCCGAGCTGCTGACCCGCGATCACGTGGCGCGCTGCATCATGGGTGAAGTGCGCGCTGGGCGGGGCTCGCCCCACGGCGGCGTCTTTCTCGACATCGCGTGGATCAAGGAGAAGATCCCCAATGCGGCGGAGCACATTCGCAAGAAGCTCCCCAGCATGTACCACCAGTTCAAGCAGCTGGCCGACATCGACATCACCCGCGAGCCGATGGAAGTCGGCCCCACGACCCACTACATCATGGGCGGCATTCGCGTCGACGGCGACTCCCAGATGACAAGCGTCCCCGGGCTCTTCGCCGCGGGCGAATGCGCGGCTGGACTGCACGGTGCCAACCGGCTTGGCGGCAATTCGCTCTCCGACCTGCTGGTCTTCGGCAAGCGCGCGGGAGAACACGCGGCGCAGTTCGCGGCGGCGCACACGCCTGGCGCGATCGACGACGCGGGCGTGAAGGCCGTGATGGGACGGACGCTCGAGCCGTTCGCTCGTGGTGTCGATGGCGAGGGCCCCTACCGCGTGCAGCACGACCTGCAGACGATGATGCAGGACCTGGTCGGCATCGTCCGCCGCGAAGAGGAGATGCAGCGCGCGCTTGCGGGCATTGCGCTGCTGAAGGCACGCACCGCCGCGGTCGGTGTCAATGGCAACCGCGAATACAATCCGGGGTGGCACACGGCGATCGACCTCGAGAACCTGCTGATCATCTCGGAAGCGATCACACGCTCCGCGCTGGAACGGCGCGAGAGTCGTGGTGGGCACTTCCGCGACGACTATCCGGAGAAGGATCCGGTGTTCGGGGGGGTGAACCTGGTACTCACGCGCGGCAGCGATGGCGCGATGCAACTGGAACGCACGCCGGTCCGGCCGATGCCGGATGACCTGCAACAGGCGATCGAGGAACAGAAGTCATGAACACCGCAACGTTTCGAGTCTGGCGTGGCGCCGATGGCAGCGGTGCATTCGAGGACTATCGCACTGAAGTCTCCGAAGGGATGGTGGTGCTCGACGCCATCCATCAGATCCAGGCGACCCAGGCCAACGACCTTGCCTGTCGATGGAACTGCAAAGCCGGCAAGTGCGGCTCCTGTTCGGCCGAGATCAACGGCAAGCCGAAGCTGATGTGCATGACGCGGCTCAACGACCTCGACCTTGCCAAGCCGGTCACTGTCGAGCCGATGCGGGCGTTTCCGCACCTCCGCGACCTGGTCACCGATGTGTCGTGGAACTTCCGGGTCAAGCAGAAGATCCAGCCGTTCTCGCCGCGCCCGCCCGATGCCCCGGACGGCACGTGGCGGATGCAGCAGCGCGATGTTGACCGGGTCCAGGAGTTCCGGAAGTGCATCGAGTGCTTCCTCTGCCAGGACGTGTGTCACGTGCTGCGCGACCACCAGCTGCACGATCGCTTCGTGGGCCCCCGATTCCTGGTGCACATCGCAGCGCTCGAGATGCATCCGCTCGACACCGCCGATCGCGTGCCGGAACTGCGCGAGGCCGATGGCGTAGGATACTGCAACATCACCAAGTGCTGCACCAAGGTGTGTCCCGAAGAGATTGCGATCACCGACAACGCGATCATCCCGCTCAAGGAGCGCGTCGTCGATCGGTACTACGATCCGTTGAAGGCGCTGGTGCGGCTGGTGAGCAGGAGATAGGGGAGAGACGAAAGGCGAAAGGCGAACGGCACCACCTGAATGCGAGGAATCCACCATGTTCGATCTGAAGCGACTCACCGCGGCGGGCATTAGCGCGGCACTGGCAAAGGCCGAGCAGTATCGATTGCTCAACTATCCGTGGGCAGCGGAAAGCATCTGCTGGGATGTCGTGGCCCTCGACCCCGCAAATCAGTCCATTCGCCGGACCCAGTTGCTGGCGCAGACCGACCAGTTCTCGACCGACACCGGCGCGGTACGTCGCGCGCGCGAAACCCTTGCCAAGTTGACGGATCCGTACGATCAGGCATACTACGCGGGGCTGATTTGCGAGCGGCTCGCCAAGGCCGGACTCGACCACCATGCGCCGGGATCTCGCTTTTCCGCCTACGAGGAGTTTCGCGAAGCCATGGAGTGGTACGAAAAGGCCGAAGCGATTCGCCCGGCGGGAGATGACGACGCGATCCTGCGCTGGAATACCTGCGCGAGACTGCTCAACCAGTCGCCACACCTCACCGCGCGCGGCGAAGAGATGAGCGAACCAGCGTTTGGTGAGTAAGTTCGGGCCATTCCATCAACGGGAGCACCAATGACCGACGCGAACGTGGGCGAGATGCACGGCAAGCCGGGTCCGGCTGACTTGATCGAGATTTTCTACGCGCCCAGCGCGGTATTCAACCGTCGGCGCGCCGGCGAGTTCGGGCTCCCCTACCTCGGTCTCATCGGCCTCGGCGTGATCCTCTTCGTGGCCACCCACAGCCTGATGC
>JBEPVV010000364.1:0-2536 GCA_041690795.1 Gemmatimonadota bacterium
CATGTGCACCGAGACGTATTCGTTGTCCCAGGTCGCACCCCAGTCGGTGTACGGTTCGATGGAGACGTTGGTGAGCCCGACCTTCTCCATCTCGGCCTTCAACCAGACCTGGGCGCGCTTCATGTCTTCCGACATGGTCAGGCGCGCGCCGAGGACGTCGGTCATGTAGCTCTCGATGTCCATCACCTGCGAGTGCTGCAGCCCTTCCTCGCGGATCTTGGCAACCATCACCGGATCGACGGCAAGCGGATGCGCAAAGGCGGCCCCGGTGAGGAGTAGCGCGCCGGCGAGGAGAGCACTTCGAGTGGCGTTGGGCATGGTGTTACCCGTGATTGGGACGTACCGTTGACGGCCATGACGACCTACCCCGCCGAAGATATCAAGCTCCCGCAGCGCGCGCTGCTGCGCGTGCTCGGGAGCGCGTTCGGGATCGCCATGGTCGTGGGCGCGACCATCGGCGGCGGCATTCTCAGCGCGCCAGGCAGCGTGGCCGCACAGCTGCCGACCACCGCACTCTTCGTCGGCGTCTGGGTCCTGGGCGGGATAAACGCCCTGCTGGGTGCGACCGCCTACGCCGAACTCGGCGCGATGCTCCCGCGATCCGGCGGCATCTACGTCTTCGCGCACCGGGCATTCGGTAATGGCATCGGCTTCTTCGTGGGCTATGCCGACTGGGTCAACTGGTGCGTCTCTTCATCAGCGCTGCTGCTCCTCATCGGCCAGTATCTCGGCGCCGTTATCGCGCCACTCGCGGGCCACGCGACGATCGCGGCATTCATCACCTTCGCCGGGCTGGGCGCGGTGCAATGGCTTGGCGTCCGCTCCGGCGGCCGGGTGCAGGAAGTCACTACGCTCCTCAAGACGGTCGCACTGCTTGGGCTCGTGGTCGCGGCGTTCGTGATGCCGCACGCAGCATTGGCGCCGACGACCACCGCCGCCATCGTGGTGCCGCACGGAGTCGCACTCCTGCTCGCCGTGGGGCTGGCGATGCAGGGCGTGGTCTTCAGCTACGACAGCTACTACGCAATCGTCTACTGTGGCGAAGAGGTCGAGGATCCTGGACGCGTGATCCCGCGATCGATCTTTCGCGGTCTCTTCCTGATCATCGGCGTCTACCTGCTGATCAACGCGGCGTTCATCCACCTCATTCCGGTGGCACGGATGGCGGGCGACAGCTTCGTCGGCGCCACCGTCGCGCGTCTGCTCTTCGGGGCACGCGGCGACACCGTCATCCGACTGATCATGATCGTCGCGGTCGTCGGCACCATCAATGCGCAGATCATGGCGTCGCCGCGGATTCTGCTCGCGATGGCACGCGACGGGCTCTTTCCCGCCCAGGCCCTGCGGGTGAGCGCAGGGGGCACCCCGACGGTGGCGCTGGTCGCTTCGCTGGTGCTGATCGCGGGCTTCCTCTTCAGCCGGTCGTTCGAGGCCGTGATCGCTGTCGACGCGCTCTTCATCCTGGTGCTGTACGTCTCGGTCTTCGCGTCGCTCTTCGTGCTGCGCAACAGGGAACCGCTGACTCCGCGGCCATATCGCGCCTGGGGGTACCCATTCGTTCCGGCGCTCGCCCTGATGGTCACCGTCGTCCTGATCGTGGCGATCACGCTGGGCGATCGAACCAGCGGACTGATCACGTTGGGACTGATGCTGGTCAGCTGGCCGGCGGCAAAACTGGTCACTCGATTCGCCCGTCCGTCCGTATTCTGAATTCCCGCCCGGATCCTCCCGACGTCGTTGCCTGCCAGCTGGCTCCGCCTCCGCTGAGTCGCACGCCCTTGAGACTGGCCAGTCCGAGTGCGGCGAGATCGCCCGCGTAGCTGGCGTGTTTCTCCCGATATGCGCGCTCGGCGTAGTAGACGCGACGCAACTGCCAGCGGGCGCGGTCGGCAGCGGCATCGACATGCAGCGAGGTTCCGCCGAACTGCACCACGCCCCACATTTCGGGGAGGTGCATGTTGACGGCGCCCTGTGGCGACCACACCCAGTTGTGTTCCGGCAGCGGATGCCCTGCGGCGTCGTTGCGCTTGACGTAGCCCGCGCCGGCGACGTTCACGTCCCACTCGACCCGCGAGAAATTCACGCGCCACTGCGCGCCATCGTGCGGCGGCACCGGATTCCGGCCGGAGTCAGAGAACGCGGCCCACGGAATCGCCATCTCGACCGTCCAGCCGCGATCCAGGTCGCCCGGACGGTTCAGCGTTCCATCGAGAGTGACAGCCAGCTTCAGCCCGTGAATGTCCCAGCTGTTGTCGGCCGACCCGCTGTCACGATAGGCCTTGGGGAGCATCAGGTCCCACACGGTACCCAGCTGATTGACCTCGACCTCGAAGTATCGCTGCGTCGTGCCTGAGGGATCGACGAAGAGCTCGAAGTCGTTGTCTCGAAAGATCACCGCGTCGCGCTTCCGGATCGTGGCCCAGAGGTCCGGTTCCTGCAGCCTGGCGGCGAGGTACCAGTACTGGTCGTCCCATGTCATCCGGACGCGCGTCATCAGCGACGGAGGCGGACGCACCGGTCCCTCGATATCGGTGAA
>JBEPVV010000365.1:0-2533 GCA_041690795.1 Gemmatimonadota bacterium
CCCATCCCCTGGTCGGTCGTCACGACCCACGGCCGTCCCAGCGAATCCCGGGTCCACGTGAAGCCGCCCTGCCAGGGCGGATTGCGCGCCACCTGCGGATGGCCGTGATAGTAGACCGCGATGGTGCGGTACGCCCCAACGGCCTGGGGCGCCGTGAGCGTCGCGAAGAAGGCATTGCTGTCGCGCCGGAATTTCAGGCGGCGATGATCCTGTACCATGCTGTCGACGACCAGTGGCATCATCAGGTCGATCTGCATCTCGGTTGCCGGCCGGAGCACGCGATACGTGATGGCGTTGTATCCTGCGATGCTGCTGTCGGTGGGCCGGATGCTGACATGCAGGTCGTAGAAAGAGACGTCCCACCAGTTACGGCCCGGTGTGGTGAACGACCCGCGCAGTGTGTCGGCGTGGCCGGCCTTTGGAACGTACGGCGGCTGTCGCACGCCACCCTGTGGTGCCACGCCGCCGGTGTCGCGGCGGACTGGCACAGCGGGGACGGGGTTCTGGGCAGCGAGCGGGAGGGCGAGGGCGATGGCAAGCACAGCGGTGAGGCGAACCATGGCAGGATTCCTCCGAGCAGGCGGGGATTGCCTGAAGCTAATCCTCTCGCGGCGGCTGAGGCCGCCCTTTGCCGGCGTATTGCGCCTCGATCCGGGAGTAGAGATCGTCGGCGCCGATGATTCCCTTGACCGATGCGATGACGCCGGCGACCACATCGTCGGCCCAGTATTCGTCGGGGCGTGCGGCGGCCGGGATTTCGGCCGCCTTTCGCTGCAGGAAGTCGATCGCCGTCTGCACCCATTCCTGCTGCGCTGCGGCGACCAGCGACCACGAGCCGGTGGCGCGCAACTCCATCTCCGCCAGCGAGTCGAGCTGCTCCTTCAACTCACGCGCGACCGGGCCGGTGCGCAGCCGGTGCGCCACCTCGGTCAGCATCGCCTTGCGCTCGGACTCCTGTGGCTCGGGCAGGGGCGCGAGGTAGTGACGTTGATCCGCCACCATCTCCGCCAGCCGGACGCAGACCGCGCGAATCGCGGGCGTGAGTTGCGCGGGCGCTTCCGTTGCCCACGAACTTGCCGCTCGCAGAATCGCTGCGATCTTCTCGTCTGCGCCCGCTGCAACGCGGGCCGGATCCACCGGTTCAGCCATGAGGTGAAGCATTTCCTCTTACGGGGTCCGGTCGCAAGTCTTGCGGGGCAACGGATCGACCGGGCACAAAGCCTTGCGGATTCAACATCGATGCCACCGGCCCCAGTTCCCGCGGGGCACCGGTACGAAGTTCACGCGAAAAGGCCGCGCCGAACGCCTGGCTGACGGCGGCCCGGGCCGCATCCCAGTGGCTGCCGCCCGGCGCCGGTCCGAGTTCGCGCTCGATCGATGTCATGTCGACACCCTGGATGCCACAAGGGACGATGAGCTCGAACCAGGCCAGATCGGGATCGACGTTGAGCGCGAAGCCGTGCATCGTGACCCACTGCTTCACGTGGATACCGATGCTCGCGATCTTGCGGCCCCGCGTCCAGACGCCGGTGCGGCCCGGATTGATGCCGGCAGTGATCTCCAGCGCCGCCAGCGCGTCGATCAGCGATCGCTCGACGGTGCGGAGGTACCAGTGCAGATCTTCGCGATGCCTCGACAGGTCGATGATCGGATAGCCCACCAGCTGACCGGGGCCGTGCCAGGTGACATCGCCGCCGCGTTCGACCTCTTCGACCGTCGCGCCGCGGCGGCGGAGTTCGTCGAGCGGCAGTGGGAGCGACGCTGACGTGGTGCCGCGTCCCAGGGTGTAGACCGGGTCGTGTTCGACGAGGAGCAGGATGTCGCTGGTGACCGATCCCTGCAGGCGCTGCAGGCGGAGCGCGCGCTGCAGTTCGAGCACCGGCAGGTAGGCCTGGTGGCCGAGGTCGATGATGTCGAGCGCGTCGTTCAACGGGCGGAAATTCTCGCGCGCCTTCCGAGCCACAGCGCAAGCGCCAGCGCAACGAACGCAAGCGCGATCAGCGCCATGCGGCCCCACAGCTGGTAGAGGACGAGTGTCGCGATCATGGCGAACGATGTGCCGCCAAGCGCGGCGACCATGCTGAGCGCGCCGCGACGATAGGTCGACGGAATCGGCGCGAGGAGTCGCCACGCGGTGAGGCCCACGAACCCGAGCCCGACCACAGTGCCGTACACCATGAAGTTGACGTAGCCCGCGTTCGGATTGACCTGCGCCACGGTCTGCGCCGTCGATCCGATCACGAGGAAGGTCTGCGTCAGCGTCAGCAGCGCAAACCAGGTCAGGCCGGCCGCGGCAGCCGAGCCCATCGCCAGCATCGCGGTGCCGATCCGGTCCTCGGTCGGTGCATCAAGCGGCAGCGGCGAGAATTCCGGCGCATCAGCCGGGGCGATGTCGATCCGTTCGTCGTGCGTCACGAGTGGCTCATCCTACATGTCGATCGCGCGGCCCATCGAGTCCAGCGCGGCCTGGCCGATCGCCTCGGAGAGCGTCGGGTGCGCGTGAATCGCGAGATCGATCTCCTCGACGGTGTAC
>JBEPVV010000366.1:0-2529 GCA_041690795.1 Gemmatimonadota bacterium
ACGTACACCGGCTTCTTCTTCATCGTGACGGCGGTGACGTGCATCCGCGGATAACGATCTGCCAGCGAATAGAATCCGGTGTGATCGCCGAACGGGCCTTCCATCACCAGTGCATCGGCCGGGTCGACGTAGCCTTCGATCACGATCTCGGACTCAGCCGGCACTTCGAGGTCGCAGGTGATCGCCTTGACGAGTTCGACATGGTCGCGGCGGATGAAGCCGGCGAAGAGAAACTCGTCGATGCCGGGTGGCAGCGGCGCCGAGCCTGAATAGATGCTCGCTGGATCGCCGCCGATGGCGATGACGACCGGCATCTTCTCGCCGCGCTCGGCCATGGCGCGCCAGTGGGCGGCCCCGGTCTTGTGTCGTTGCCAGTGTAGCGCGAGGTCACGCTTCCCCATGACCTGCACCCGGTACATGCCGACGTTGCGGGTGCCGCGTCCCGGATCCTCGGTGATCACCATGGGCAGCGTGATGTAGCGTCCGCCATCGCCGGGCCATGTCTGCAGGAACGGAATACGGTCGAAGTCGACCTCGTCGCCCCGCCAGATGATTTCCTGGCAGGCAGCACGTCCCGACTGCACGCGCGGCGGGTATTTCGCGAGTTCAGCCAGCTTCGGCAGCATGGCGAGCTTGCCGAGGAGGCCGCCTGGCACCTTGAGGTTTACCATCTCGGCGATACGATCGCCGATGTCGTCGAGGCGTCCAACGCCGAGCGCGATCCCGATCCGGCGTCGTGAACCATAGAGATTGATGGCGACCGGAATGGGCGAAATCGAGCCGTCGGCGAGCGTCACCTTCTCAAACAGCAGCGCCGGGCCGCCGCCAGGAGATTTCATGACGCGGTCGGCAATCTCGGCGACTTCGAGGTGAGCGGACACCGGTTCGCGGACGCGGACCAGTTCGCCGGCGCGTTCGATGGCACTGATGAAGTCGCCGAGAGAATCGAGGCTCATGCCGGCGCGCGAACGGCGGAGTGAATCGCCACGATTCCGCCCCAGAGCGTGCGCCAGCTGACCGAGACGAATCCGGCTGCTTCAAGTCGCCGGGCGAGGGCCGGGGGATCGGGAAATGGAATGACCGACGCTGGAAGCCAGTCGTATGCGGTCCTATGTTTGGACACCAACCTTCCCACACGCGGCAGGATCTGCTGCAGATAGGTGAGATAGATCGCCCGAAACGGCTGCCAGTGCGGCGTGGTGAACTCGAGGACCACGAAGCGTGCCCCGGGCTCGAGCACGCGCGCGGCCTCGCGGAGACCGGCGTCGAGGTCCATGAGGTTGCGCACCCCGAAGCCCACGGTCGCGCCGGCGAAGGCGGCGTCCGCAAAGGGCAACCGCAACGCGTCGGCTGTGGCCGGCATGACCCGGCGCGCCTTCCCCGCCCCGCCGCGCAACATTGCCGTGACGAAGTCAGCGGCAGCCACGTGACCGCGGAAGCCGGGACGGTTGGCGAGTTCGGCCGCCAGGTCGAGCGTGCCGGCGCAGAGATCGAGGAAGGTGCCATCGGGATGATCGAGCGGGCGAAGCGCGTCGACGGCGAGGCGTCGCCAGCCGCGATCGGCGTTGAGCGACAGCAGGTGGTTGAGCAGGTCGTAGCGTGGGGCGATGTCGGCGAAGACGGCGCGGACGTATTCGCGCTTGGCGGAGCCGCCCGTGACCGGTAGTGGTTCAGCGATGGCCATTGGGAAGGAAACTAAGCCGTCGAATGGCGCAAGCTCCAGTTTGCCGCCCGCATGACCAATCCGACGCCAGTGGAATGGGGCGCGCTCACCGACCAGGAAGTCGTCCGCCACGCGGCGCGCGGGCGCGAATCGGCGTACCGCGAACTGATCCGCCGCTACCAGCGACCCGTGTTCTCGCTGATCTATCGGATGGTGCGTGATCGCGAGCTGGCCGAGGACCTCACGCAGGAAACTTTCATCAAGGTGCTGAAGGCGATAGAGAGCTATCGCCCCGAATACAAGTTCTCCAGCTGGATCTTCAAGATCGCGAACAATGCCGCCATCGATCAATTGCGACGCCGTGCGCTTAGCACGCTCTCGCTGGACGGTGCGCTGCTCGCCGAGATCGCCGACGCGATCGAGGCCACGACGCTGCAGATCGGCGACCCGCGCGAGTCGCAGCTCGAGGAAGTCACCAGCCGCGAGCTGGGCTCACAGATCGAAACCGCGATCGGCAAGCTGCGCCCCGAGTATCGAAACTGCATCGTTCTTCGTCATATCGAGGGACGGCCGTATGAGGAGATCGCGGAGATCCTCGAGCTCCCCCTCGGCACCGTGAAGACCTACATCCACCGCGCTCGTAACGAACTGCGGATCCTGCTCGATGACACGCGCGACTGAGTTATCGCGCGCGAGAAGCGCACACGCCTGGTCGCAACCACCGCGAAATGGCGCCGGCGATGAAACCGGAGACCTCACTTTCCGTACAAGGACGACAGCATGATGCCGCATGATCCGAACCACCTGACTGCCGACGAGCTCGACTCCTTTCTCACGGAGCGCACGCGTCATCCGCAGGTGGCGCT
>JBEPVV010000367.1:0-2517 GCA_041690795.1 Gemmatimonadota bacterium
GGCATACCAATGTCGGCTATGGCACCGCCGAACACGTCGCCGCACTTCGCCTGCACGGGCTGACGCCCCATCATCGCACGCTGTTCTGCGACACGGCGCTGGGCCAGCGCGAACTGTTCGAGACCCTGGAGCACTGATGCTGCTGCTGTGGCTGGCGCTGGCGGCGCAGAGTCCCACCGACACCACCGTCATGGAGAGCTGGGCTCCGCACCGCGTGTACGACGCGCAGCACAAGCGGTTCAGCGACTTCGAGACGCTGGCGGCCGAAGCCGCGCGATCCGACGTCGTGCTTCTCGGCGAACAGCACGACGACCGGAGTACCCACCGGATGGAGCTGGCCCTGCTGCAGGCCGTGGCCAGGCGTCGCGAGAACGTCGTCCTGTCGCTGGAGATGTTCGAACGCGACGTGCAGCCGATACTTGACCAGTACCTGGCCGGCACGATCACCGAGGCGGCATTCCTCAAGGCGTCGCGGCCGTGGCCGGCGTATGCCACCGACTACCGCCCGCTGATCGAGTTTGCGCGGGTGCATCACTGGCGGGTCGTCGCCGGCAACGTGCCCAGGCGCATGGCCAGCGCGGTTGCAACCCGCGGACTCCCTGCGGTGTCTCAGTTGACGGATTCCACCCGGCCGTGGGCAGCAGCCCGCTTCGAGTGCCCGACCGACGATTATTTCAAGCGGTTCGCGATCGAGATGGGAAAGCATCCGATGGGCGAGGGTCCACCGCCGTCGCCCGCGGAGTTGTCGGCGATGACTGCCAAGTTCTATCAGGCTCAGTGCGTCAAGGACGAGACGATGGCGGAGTCGATCGTGCGGGCGTACCGCAACCCTGGCGCCCCGCTGGTCATCCAGTACAATGGAGACTTCCACTCCGCGTTTGGCGAAGGCACGGCCGCGCGGGTCCGCCGGGAGCTCCCCAAGGCGCGCGTGATGGTGATCTCGACCATCCCGGTGCCCTCGTTGGACAGTGTGGACGCCAAGGCGATGCGGAAGCAGGGCGACTGGTTGCTCTTCGTCCTGCGAGTTTCCCCCTCCGCCACCGGGAGTTAGTATCCCGTGCCGCGCCCATAGCTCAGCCGGTAGAGCAATCGCCTTTTAAGCGACAGGTCGCAGGTTCGAACCCTGCTGGGCGCATCAATTCCCATATTGACGATCGGAGGTTCGCGCATGCGTCGATGGGTTTCAGGGATTTTCGTGCTGCTGGCAGCCTGCGGCGGCCGGATGCACCCCGGCGCCACGGTCTCCCGGGCGCCATCACCGGCCCCGGTGCCGCCGCCCGAGCCACCGGTCGATATACTCCCGCTCGTGGCGCGCGCATCCGCCGCCATCGGCGCGGACTCCGATACGTTGCGTCTCGTGACGGCCCGCGATTCCGCCGCCGACGAAGCGTTGCTCGATTCGCTTGCGCGGGCAGCGCCCGCAGCGTCGCTTCCCGATCTGCCGATCGAACGATCCGATCTCAAGGTCGAGGATTTCGCCGACCAGCCGCGGGTCAAGTACTACCTCGATTACTTCGTCGGCCGCGCGCACGACCGATTCCAGATCTGGCTGGAGCGGATGGCACGCTACGAGCCCTATGCGCGCGCCCAGTTTGCCGCCCACAACATTCCCGGTGACTTCGTCTACCTCGGCCTGATCGAGTCGGGCTTTTCATCGGTGGCGGTGAGCCATTCCGCGGCCGTGGGGATGTGGCAGTTCATGATCGGGACCGGCAAGGTTTACGGCCTCCGCGCCGACAGCTGGGTCGACGAGCGCCGCGATCCCATCAAGGCAACCGACGCCGCCGCGCGCCACCTGGCGTTTCTCACCACGAAGTTCGGTTCGCCGTACCTGGCCGCGGCGGCGTACAATGCTGGTGCCGGGCGGGTGCAGCGCGGGCTCGGCCACCTCAACAGTTCGGCCGGCGACGAAGACTCGCTCGACCTCTCCAGCGATAACGCGTTCTTCTCGCTCGCCGACACCCGTCTGATCCGCGACGAGACTCGCAATTACGTGCCCCAGCTGATTGCCGCGACGATCCTCGCCAAGCAGCCCGCGAAATTCGGTTTCGACGTCGGCCATCGCGTCGAACCGTTTTCGCGCGACTCGGTCATGGTCGACGCAGGCACCGGACTCGACCTGATCGCGCGACTGGCCGACACCACGCTCGAGGCGATGCACGACCTCAACCCCCACCTGTTGCGAATGATCACCCCGCCCGAGGGTCGGTATCCGGTGCGAGTTCCGTCCGGAAGCGCGGCGCGCATTGCCGCTGCATACGAAGAGCTTGCGCCGGACCATCGCCGCGCCGTCGCGGTGCACGACGTCAAGCGCGGCGAAACAGTTGCCGGGCTTTCGCGCCAGTACGGTGCGCCGGCCGAGCTGATCCGGTCGGCCAACCGCAGCGCGCGCGGCCGGGCGCTCGCCCCCGGGACCCGGCTCTACATCCCGGTATCGACCACGATCCCGGTATCGCTGTTGCGCGAACCCGATCCGTTCCGCAGCGCTCGCACGGTGACGCGAACGTTGACGCTGAC
>JBEPVV010000368.1:0-2508 GCA_041690795.1 Gemmatimonadota bacterium
CATTTCGCTGGCGCCGTGGCTCGACGCGAAGCGAGCGGACTGACCAGCCCCACTTGTTGACGTGATTGGTGACCCGGCGCGTCGCCGAAGACTCGACGCGCTCCCAAGCCAGATTCGGGATTCAGGCGTATCCTCTATCTGGACGGGCGCCCCGCCAGTCCGACCCCGGTCCGGAGGTCACCAGTCATGCTGCTCCGTCGACTTCAGCTCACCCCGCTCTCCCTCGCCATTCCACTCCTGCTCGGTGGCGCGCCCGCCCGGCAATCCGGCCGCGCCTTGATGACCGGCTATGTGAACTTCGAGGATGTTTCGTACAATGACCTGGCGAAGGGCGCCACCCACGCCAAGGTCGAACTGCGCGGCACGTCGCAGTACAACAACGGCTCGCACTATACCGTCGAGACCGACAATCGTGGCAGCTACACCTTTCCATCGACCAGCCTCGGCGAGTTTGCGCTGACCATCTCCGCTCCCGGCTACACCACGTACCAGATCGCCCTCTACTTCCCGTCAGATTTTGAGACTCGCCTGGCGACGATGCTCAAGAAGAAGGCGACTGGAGGAGAGCACACGCCGGCGCACCGCAAGTAGCCATGATCACCACACTCCGCACCCACGTCATCATCTGTGCAGCGCTCTTCGTGGCGCTGATCGGCATCGCGATTGCCGGAAACGTGCTGCAGCGCATGGGCGTGATTTCGCCGCCGACCGGCAGCGGCCGCTATGTCGCGATGGGATTGTATTTCACGCTCTTTCTCGCGTTCGGGCTCTCGGCCATCCCGGTGATCGTCAAGCTGGTGGTCGGCGTCCAGGTGCAGGCGGGCAACAGTGACGTGGCAGCGGTCGCCGCCGCCGTTCGGCATCAGAACACGATCATCTGGGCGCTGTGGGGATTGATCCTGGCTGGCACCGCCATCGCCGTGCCTGCAGCGATCACCGGCGGGATGTTCGGTGACGCGCCCGTACGCGCGATCAACCGGGCAATGGCGGGCCCGAACCTCGGCGTACTGGCGGCAAAGCCGGGGATGACGCTGGCCGAGCTGGTGGCGCAGTCGACGATGAAAGTGGACACGACCTATGCGGCCACCGGCATGTCGGGCGGGAAGCAGGGCCCGTTCGACTACACCATTCCGGGGACCACGCTCACCTTTCCCGGCGCGCGTTACTACTTCATCACTACATCGAGCGACGATCCGGCGCGGATCGAGGTCGTCAACGTCGGCGTGTCGAAGGAGAAGATGCCGCCGGGCGCCATCGACTCGGCTGCCGCAGCACTCCGCGCAAGACTTGCGGCCGATGGCTGGCTTGCCGGCCACGAGGCGTCCGATACCAGTGAGCTCGCGACGCGGCACTGGCTCAAGGACAGTATCGTGCTGACCATCGACCGCAAGCGGATGGACGACGCAGTCACCGGCGAAGACGCCGCCACCGCCGGTGAATGGATTCTGACGATCGACCTCTGGCCGGCGAAGCGCTTCCCGTATTTCGAGCGCTACGTCTTCGAGGCGCCGCGCCGGCCTTGATGCGAGCTGGTGCTATCCTCGGTGCGTTTTCGCCTTGGCCAGGGCAAACATCTTGTCGGCTTCGGGCTTCGAGTTCACCACCCACGCCCGCAGATCGTCGGGATAGTCCTTCATCCGGTCGGGCTTGAGCATGATGTCGTAATTCTGCATCACGTTGGTCAGCATCGTGAACGCCAGTTCGTAGTTCTTGTCGTCGAGGAGCATCCTGGCGTAGTGCCAGTTCACCCAGAGCTGGCCGTAGTTCGCCTCTTCCCAGGGGCAGCCGGCGTTGAACGCGGTGCCGCGATTCGCGTTCGGGTTAACCTTCTTGTCGACGTCCACCGCGCGCGCCCGCCACTTCGGCAAGTCCTCGTGCTTGGGATACTTCTTGATCAGGTCGTCGAGGCGACGGATCGCCGGGCCGACTCGCACGTCGATCCGACCCTCAGGCTGGTGTTGCGATAGGCAGAGGTCCAGCATTTCATGGTCGAAGCGGGCCCACCAGTAGTCCTGATCCACCAGGTCGCCGGTGGTCTTGTTGGTGCCGGTGTCGTACAGCCCTTGGGCCCGCACCCGTCCGGTGGGCAATATCAGCAGGGCCGCAATTCCCAGTGTAGCAACGGCGCGCGTGTTCATGAGAGTTCCCCCGATTCAGGAAGCAGCAATGTGCCACGAAATAGTAGCTCCTTTTCTGGACGAAAAACCAGAGAAATCTTTGCATTCCTGGCGACGGACCTCCACTCTAGTCGAATTCCGACCTGACAGCGGATTGTTCGGCGCCAACGCGGCCCGCCACGATTTCGGCGCGAAAGTAGTTCTCAGCTCGGATGGGCGCATTCGCGAGCCGCCGCAGCATGGCCAGTTGTCCGACGTGCGTCAGGGCATCGGCGATCGGTCCTTGGAAGAGTTGCTCTTCAGAACAGCCCAGCGGCGTAGGCGATACGAGCCGATGATCGAGGCGCTGAAGGGCGACAAAGAAGCGACCGACCTCTGCGCCCCATGCAAG
>JBEPVV010000369.1:0-2507 GCA_041690795.1 Gemmatimonadota bacterium
ATAAGAGACAGCAACACGTCGTATTACCACTACTACCGGTCCAACGGTCTCGTTCGATCCCCCGGCGGTTACCTGGGCGAGGACGTCGACGTGCTGTACGACTTCGTCGCCAGTGGCGATACCGCCAATCGTGCCAACTGCGAGAGGATCTGGAAGAACGGCATTTTCGCAGGAAAAAATGGTCAGGACCGCGTGAGCGGGGGCATGAACGACTTCTGGCTTCGACGCGACCTGCTGCTGCATGCGAAGAACATCAAGTCAGCAGTGCTCCTCGCTCATGGCATGAACGATTACAACGTGACCGACGAGCACAGCGTGCGCATCTACGACGAGATGACAGCACGGCACCTTCCGGTGTCGATCTATCTGCACACCGGCGGGCACGGTGGAAATCCTCCCGCGGAAATGGTCAACCGCTGGTTCAGCCACTACCTCTACGGCGTCGACAATGGCGTCGAGAACGATCCACCGGTGTGGATCGTCCAGGACGCCGCGATGCAGGCGCCCGAGGTGCTGATCGCAGCGCGTACCATCGTGCCGACATCCGGAGATGGGCGGGGGCGCAGTCCGCGCCGCGTGGTGCTGCCGACGCCCTTCGCGTCGTTCCCGGTGCCCGGGTCGGTGCCGGTGGTGTTCCATCCCACCGCTGGCGGCGCCGGTGTTGGCATGCTGGCATCTTCGGCCGCGCCGTCCGGATCGGAATCACTGGTGGACGATGTGACCTTCACCGGCAGCGCCAACGCGAGTGCGGCAACGTCAACGCATCGTCTTCTGTACGCCACCGACATGCTCAGCGACACGCTGCACATCTCTGGCACGCCGCGCGTCACGCTGCGCATCGCGTCGAGCAAGCCGGCGGCGAACCTGAGCGTGTGGCTGGTGATGCTGCCGTACGATTCCGTGCGGGTCGGCTCGTCGAGCTATCGGGGCGTAGTCACCCGCGGATGGGCCGACATGCGGCACTACAAGTCGCTCACCAAGGGCGGCAATTACGAGTCGAAAGCGCAGGGCGAAGCGCTCCAACCGGGAAAGTTCTATGACCTCACCTTCGATCTCGAGCCCGATGATGAGTTTATTCCGCCCGGCAAACGCCTCGCCGTCATGATCATGTCGAGCGATCGCGAGTTTACCCTGTGGCCACAGCCCGGAACGACACTCACGGTGGACCTGGCGCATTCGTCGTTCACGATTCCGATTGTCGGGGGCGTGGGGGCAGTGAGAAACGCGACGACTTCGTCACGAAAATGATGGCTCGGAGAAGGGCGCCGTAACTACGTGCCCCAATGCGATGCGATGGTGCGTCGCCCGCCGGACTCGAATATCAGGCTATTGGCGTACGATGACCGCCTTTCCGCCGCCGCGAAGCGCGACGAGTCTCGTACGTGCGAGCGTGACGTCCGGCTGCAGTTCAGGATCCGCCGTTGCCCAAAGCGTGGACAGGGCCTGGTATGCCGCGACCGCGCGGACCGTGTCGTGCTCAGCGTCATAAAGCTGGCCCAGCCGCCGCAACGCCAGTCCGTGAAACTCGCCGTCGGTCGCGAACCACTCCGACCAGGGCATGTTCAGATAGCGGACATATACGGCGATCGCTGAATCGCGGGCACCGGTCAGTTCGTATGACCGGGCGAGATCCGGCAGTGCGCAGGTGGGACAGAAATAGATATCGGCGGCGCGATGAAGCGTCACCTGCGCGCCCTGATACTTCCCTTCTGCAATCTCGGCCACCCCTCGCGCACGCAGGTAGCCACCCTCGCTGCCGATCCCACGACTGCCGCGAGTGGCCGGCGCGGCGTCGAGTGCCGCCAGTTCCACGAGATACGCGCGACTGAGTATCGATTCTCCTGCCAACGCGAAGACATAAGCGAAGAACTGATACTCGCGGTCGAGTGGCGCGATCTGCGCCAGCGGATAGCGAACGAGCGCGGAATCGATCATGCGAACACCAATGGCAGGCGCATTTCGATACATCACCTGGATGAACGCCAACGACAACGCGCCATCGAGATATCCGCCGGGGCTTCCGTCACTGGCCTCGATGTTCATCCGCATCTGCACGTAGTGCTCGGCGTCGGTCAAACGGCCGCGCCTGAGCGCCAGGTCGCTCAGAATGATCAGCGGTGCCGTACGTCGCTCGACATCGTCGCCGGCAGAGCCGAATAACCGCTCGGCCAGCACTTGCGCCGAATCCAGCAGTCCGCGGGCGACCAGCACAGAGAGCGCCAGGATCTCCGCGTCCTGCTGCGGCGCGAAACGGCGCCGCCGCGCAGCCAGCGTGCGCTCGACGTCGGTCATCTTCCCTTCGTTGAACTGGTCCTCGGCCAAGTGATTGTAGAGGAGCGCGACAGAGGAATCGGCCTCCAGCGCCCGATGGAAGAACGTGTCGGCCTGGGCAAACCGCCGGAGTTGCTCGTAGACGTAGCCAAGGTTGTTGAGCGCGCGCATGTCGCCGGGATACTCGGCAATGACCGCACGATACGCTGCGATGGCGCTGTCAGGCTGGTCGGTGC